>JBAYTZ010000010.1 GCA_041675285.1 Candidatus Delongbacteria bacterium | reverse complement strand
GCCAGGTCGGTGCCAGGCCGGTGCCAGGTCGGTGCCAGGACGGTGCCAGGTCGGTGCCAGGTCGGTGCCAGGCCAGTGCCAGACCGGTGCCAGGCCGGTGCCAGGTCGATGCCAGGTCGGTGCCAGGCCGGTGCCAGGTCGGTGCCAGAGTACGCATTCAACACAGAGTCACGGAGACACAGAGATGGATCTTTATGAGAACGTTTGATGATCGCTATTTAGTCAGTTATATATAATGACAAGGCAAGAAGTAATTATTAACTGATTAGACATCAAATCAGATAGTAATTCAGCATAAAATCTCTTCTGGCAACTGTGCCTCTGTGTCTCTGTGTTGACTCACCTCCCCCCTCACGAGAAACAAGACGAAATTCGTCCGCAAACTTCTTGTTCTGCCAGCCAAACTTTGATACTCTTGCGCCCGAGTCCCGCGCCGGCGATTGGCGCGGACGGTGATTGGCCATTGTTCAAGAGGAGAGCGCCTGCATGTTCACCCTGCCTGACCTGAGATACGATTTCAGCGCCCTGGAGCCCTACATCGACGGGCGCACCATGGAGATCCACCATGGCAAGCACCACGCGGCCTACGTGGCCAACCTGAATGCGGCGCTGGAGGCGGCGGGGAGCGGCGCGGCGGGCCAAAGCCTGGAGGAGCTGTTGGGCAAGCTGGGCCAAATCCCCGAGGCCCAGCGCACGGCCGTGCGCAACAACGGCGGCGGCCATTGGAACCACAGCCTGTTCTGGAACCTCATGTGCGCGGGCGGCAACGACGGGATCAGCGCCGATCTGGCGACGGCCCTGGAGCGCGATCTGGGCGGACCCGCCGCTTTCCGCGAGGCCTTCGCCAAGGCGGCCACCACGCGTTTCGGCAGCGGCTGGGCCTGGCTGGTGGTGGACCAGGGCAAGTTGAAAGTGCTGAGCACGCCCAACCAGGACAATCCCCTGATGGACGCCAGCGGCACGCCCATCCTGGCCCTGGACGTCTGGGAGCACGCCTACTATCTCAAGTATCAAAACCGGCGCCCGGAATACATCGAGAACTGGTGGAAGGTGGTGGACTGGTCGGAGGTCTCCCGCCTGTACCGGAGCGCCCTGGCGTAAGCAAGGACCTCCTGTCTGGCGCGGTCGGAGTCGCGACTGGCCGCGCATCTTGTCTCTTTGCTGGTGCGGAGCGGGTCGTCCTCGGACGGCCCGCTCTCGTTTTTGGCGAGTGTGTTGGGGGGGAAGCAACACAGAGACACAGAGGCACAGAGTCTGATTAGGAGAGTCATCCGCCCGGTCACAAACCAACTCTCAATGTCTCTGTGCCTCTGTGTCTCTGTGGTGAGTTCTGCGGTGGGTTCCCCGTCTTCTGCCAAGGTTTGCGGGCCGGGGCGCATGCGCCACATTGCCTGCGGCACTGGAGGGAGACGGGATGAGCATGATCTGGCGAAGCATCGGCCTGCTGGCGCTGAGCAACATCTTCATGACCTTTGCTTGGTACGCCCACCTGAAGAACCTCAGCCACAAGCCTTGGATCGTGGCCGCGCTGCTGAGCTGGGGAATCGCGCTGTTCGAGTACCTGCTGCAGGTGCCGGCCAATCGCATCGGCCACCAGGTGCTCAGCGTTCCGCAGTTGAAAATCCTCCAGGAGGTCATCACGCTGACGGTCTTCGTGCCCTTCTCGCTGTTCTACCTGAAAGAGCCCGTCAAGCTGGACTACCTCTGGGCCGCCCTCTGCATCCTGGGCGCCGTGTTCTTCATGTTCCGCGAGCGGCTGTTCAGCGCCTGAGGCCGCGCAATTTCCGGAGTCACCATGCCCGATCTCCACGGACAGGACCTGTTGCTCAGCGGCCGCCAGATCTGGCTGGACGGCGCGCTGCAGCCCGCCGAGCTGGAGGTGCGCGCCGGCCGCGTGATCCGTGTCGGCCGGCCGGGCGAAGGAGCGGCTACCGACCTGCCGCGGCTGGAACTGGGGGATCTCTGGGTGCTGCCCGGGCTGGTGGACACCCAGGTGCACTTCCGCGAGCCGGGTCACCCGGAGAAGGAAGACCTGGAGAGTGGCAGCCGCGCGGCGGTGGCCGGCGGGATGACGGCCTTCCTGGAAATGCCCAACACCAAGCCCCTCACCATCACGGCCGAGACGCTGGCGGACAAGGTGGCCCGTGCCACCCAGCGCTGCTGGTGCGACTTCGGCTTCTTCATGGGCGCCTCGCCCGAGAACGTGGAGCAGTTGGCGGAACTGGAGCGGTTGCCCGGCTGCTGCGGCGTGAAGATCTTCATGGGTTCCTCCACGGGCGCGCTGCTGCTGCCCGACGACGACGGCCTGCGGCGGGCCCTCGCCCACGGTGTCTCACGCGTGTCCGTGCACGCGGAGGACGAGCCGCGCCTGAAGGCACTGAAGGCCGCCCATTCGGAGGCGGACCACCCGCGCTGGCATCCCGTGCTGCGCGATCCCGAGAGTGCCCGGCTGGCCGTGGCCCGGCTGCTGGCCGCCTCGGAGGCGACTGGCCGGCCCGTGCACATCCTGCACATGAACAGCGCCGAAGAGATGGACCTGCTGCGCGCCCTGCCCGCGGGCGTGCTGGGTGGGCGGGTCACGGCCGAATTGACTCCCCAGCACCTGCTGCTGGCCGCGCCGGACTGCTATGAGGAACTGGGCTGGCGGGCGGTGATGAACCCGCCGATCCGCGAGGAGCGGCACCGGGCGGCGCTCTGGCAGGCCTTCCAGGACGGGTTGATCCACGTGCTGGGCAGCGATCACGCGCCGCACACGCGGACCCAGAAAGCCCTGCCCTACCCGGGCGCGCCCAGCGGCATGCCGGGCACGGAAACCCTGCTGCCCCTCCTGTTGGATCAGGTGCTGCGGGGTGCCATCGGCCTGGAGCGTTTGGTGGCCGTGCTGGGGGAAGGCCCCGCCCGGGCCTTCGGAATGGAGGGCAAGGGTCGCATCGAGCCGGGCGCGCGGGGCGATTTCACCGTGCTGGACCCGGCCGCCGAGTGGGTCTTGGATGAGGAGAACCTGCAGAGCCGCTGCGGCTGGAGCTCCTTCCACGGCCGGCGGCTGCGCGGCCGCGTCTCACGCACCATCATCCGCGGCCGCGTGGTCTACGCGGAGGGCGCCCTGCTGGGGCCGCCCCGGGGCGCGCCACTGGTCTTTGCCCATGGCGCTGAAGCCTGAGCTTGGCTCCGCCGTTCCAAGCGGCGGGCAGGCAACCTGATCTACTGATGCAACTTTTGTTGGAGACCGAGCCATGACTGAATTGCTGCAACGCAACGAGATATTCCAGGTGCTCACGCCCGAGGAAGCCGTGCTGCTGGCCGCCCTGCTCAAGGAGGAGCGCCTGCACGCCGGCGACGTGGTTTTCCGGCAGGGCGAGAAGCGCCGGCGCCTGATCCTGGTGCAGAGCGGGGCCATCCGGGTAAGCGAGCGCACGCCCCGGGGCGAGCAGGTGCTGGTCACCTACCACGCCGGCCACTTCCTGGGCGAGGCGGCGCTGCTGGACGACACGCCGCACAGCACCACGGCGACGGCCGCGCTGGATTCGGTGCTGCTCACGCTGGAGCGCGGGCGGTTCCAGGAATTCCTGGAGGGACATCCGCAGCTGGCCGCCAGGGTGCTGGGACAGGTGGCCCGCGTGGTGTTCGGGCGCATGAAGCTCGGGCTGGCCGCGGCGGGCGGGGCCGCCCAGTACCGCACCGGCGCCGTGCGCGTGGAACACGACCTGCTGGGGGACCGCGAGGTGCCGCGCGACGTGTATTACGGCGTGCAGACCCTGCGGGCGCTGGAGAACTTCGACATCACGGGGATCCCCCTGCACCACTTCCCCTTTTTCATCAAGGCGCTGGCCATGGTGAAAAAGGCCGCGGCCCAGGCCAACACGCGGCTGGGCCTGCTGCCGGAGGACCTCTCCACCGCGATCCAGCAGGCGTGCGACGAGATCATCGACGGCCAGCTCCACAACCAGTTCGTGGTGGACATGGTGCAGGGCGGGGCGGGCACCAGCACCAACATGAACGCCAACGAGGTGATCGCCAACCGCGCGCTGGAGCTGCTGGGCGAGGAGATGGGCTGTCACACGCGCCTGCACCCCAACGACCACGTCAACCTCTCCCAGAGCACCAACGACGCCTATCCCACCGCCATCCACCTGGCCATGCTGCTCAGCGTGCGGCCCCTGGTCTCGGAGATGGAGGAACTGGTGGAGGCCCTGCGGGCCAAGGCGCGGGAGTTCTCGCGGGTCATCAAGATGGGCCGCACCCAGCTGCAGGACGCAGTGCCCATGACCCTGGGGCAGGAGTTCGCCGCCTGGGCCCAGTCGGTCGAGGAGGACATCGACCGCCTGAAGGAAAACGCCCTGCTCTTCCTGGAAGTGAACCTGGGCGGCACGGCCATCGGCACGGGCATCTGCGCCGATCCCTCCTATCCGCGGGAGGCCATCAAGGCCCTGCGCCGGGTGTCGGGCTTTGAGTTCATCCTGGCCAAGGACCTGGTGGAGGCCTCCAGCGACACGGGCAGCCTGCTGATCTTCAGCGGCATTCTGAAGCGCGTGGCCGTCAAGACCAGCAAGATCTGCAACGACCTGCGCCTGCTCTCCAGCGGCCCGCGCTGCGGCTTCGGGGAGATCAACCTGCCGGCGCGTCAGCCGGGCAGCAGCATCATGCCCGGCAAGGTCAACCCGGTGATCCCCGAGGTGATGAATCAGGTGGCCTTCCAGGTGATCGGCAACGATTTGACCGTGACCATGGCCGCCGAGGCGGGCCAGCTGGAGCTGAACGTGATGGAGCCGGTCATCGTGTTCAACCTCTTCCAGAGCATGAGCATGCTCGAACGGGGCTTCCGCACGCTGCGCCGCTTCTGCGTGGAGGGGATCACGGCCAACGAGGAGCGCTGCCGCAGCCTGGTGGACAACTCCATCGGGATCGTGACAGCCCTGCTGCCCTGGATCGGCTACACGGCGGCCACCACGGTGGCGCGCCGGGCGCAGGAGTCGGGCATTCCGGTGCGCGACATCGTGCTTGAGATGGGCCTGCTCTCCCCGGCAGAGCTGGAGGACGTGCTGCAGCCCGAGCGGATGGTGGCCCCGGTGCGGCTCTCGGCGGACCGCGGCTGATCTCTCTCATGCTGAATCTCAACACAGAGGCACAGAGGCACAGAGGCACAGAGATTGAACTGGATCAAGTCAGGAAATCGTTGAGCGGCGTTTGATCAATCCATAATGATCTCTGTGTCTCTGTGCCTCTGTGTTCTTTGGTTCCCCTCTCCGGAGGGCGCAGGTTGCACCCGGGCCGGGATTGTTCGATTTTTGGGCGGTCACACAAGGAAGCTCTCCATGACCCTCGCCAACTGGCTGACCTCCGTGCGCCTGCTGCTCAGTCCCGTGTTCGTCCTCGTCTTTCTTCAGGAGGGACTGTGGGCGCGCATCGCGGCGCTGGCCATCGTGGTGGTGTCGGAGTTGACGGACGCCTTCGACGGCCACTTGGCCCGCTCCCGGGGCGAGGTGACAGATTTCGGCAAGCTGCTGGATCCCCTGGCCGACTCCGTCAGCCGGATCAGCGTGTTCGTGGCCTTCCTGGTGCAGGGCCTGATTCCCTGGTGGATGCTGGTGGTCTTCATCTACCGGGACAGCCTGATCAGCACCATGCGCACGGTCTGCGCCTATCGCGGCGAAGTGGTGGCTGCGCGCTCCAGCGGTAAGATCAAGGCCATCATCCAGGCCACGGCGATCATCACCATCCTGGTGGGCCGCATCGCCAGCGCGCTGTTTCCAAGCCTGCTGCCCGAGCCCCTGCTGAACCAGATCGCCTGGTGGCTGGTGTTGGTGGCGGCCGTTTACACCTTCTACTCCCTCTACGAGTACCTCTCCGCCAACTGGGACATCGTCTCCAGCGCCGGGCGCGGCAAGCCGAGGCGCGAGGCGGCGTGACCGGGCGTCTGAAACCCCTGGTCCACTGGCCGGGGGAACTGGCCCGCGGGCTCAAGGTCCTGTTCACCGACATCGACGACACGGTCTCCAGCGAGGGCCGCATTCCGGCGGAGGCCTACGCAGCGCTCTGGCAGGCCCGGGAGTGCGGCTTGCGCGTGGTCCCCGTCACCGGCCGACCGGCGGGCTGGTGCGACTTGATCGGCCGGATGTGGCCCGTGGACGGAGTGATCGGCGAAAACGGCGGCCTGGTCTTTCGGATGGAACACGGCCGGCTGGCCCACCACTTCCTCTACGACGACGCCACCCGGGCCGGCTTCCGGGCCCGCCTGGAAGCCGTGCGGGCGGAGATCCTGCGCCGCGTGCCGGGCGCGGGCATCGCCAGCGACCAGGCCTACCGCGAATACGACCTGGCCGTGGACTTCTGCGAGGACGTGCCGCGGCTGCCCCTGCAAGAGGCCCAGCGCATCCAGGCCATCTTCGAGGAGCACGGCGCCACGGCCAAGATCAGCTCCATCCACGTGAACGGCTGGTTCGGGGATTTCGACAAGGTGCGCGCCGCGCGCGCCTACCTGCGGGACTTCCTGGACCTGGATCCCGAGCGCGACCGCGAGTGCTGTGCGTTCTGCGGGGACAGCCCCAACGACGAGCCCATGTTCGGCTGGCTGGAGGAGACCAGCGTGGGGGTGGCCAACCTGCGCGACTTCCTGCAGCTGGTCCAGCGCCAGCCGGCCTTCCTCACCCAGGCCCGCAGCGGCGCGGGCTTCGCCGAGTTCGTCGCGCGCCTTGCGGAGCTGCGGGGATCCTGAGAATCTCTCTCAACACAGAGTCACAGAGGCACAGAGAATTTTTGGTGGATTTGTCCGCCGGCCTCAATTCTCTGGATCACGCGCTGTCCTTGTCAATCCCTCCCACTGTGTCTCTGTGTCTCCGTGGTGAGAATCCACTCCATCGGCGTCAGGGGGCGAGGTCGCCCAGGAAGGCGGGGCCGCCCAGCCGGCCCATCTGCCACTGGATCCAGGCGGCCCGCTCCTGGACGTAGGGTCCCGGGCGCGCCGCCGAGTACCGGCGCGGCGAGGGCAGCACGGCGGCCAGCCGCGCGGCCTGGGAGCGCGAGACCCGCTCGGGACTCGTGCGCAGCAGGTGGCGCGAGGCCGCGCCCACCCCGTAGACGCCGTCGCCGAACTGGGCGATGTTGAGGTAGACCTCCAGGATCCGCCGCTTGGGCCAGGCCAGTTCGAGCACCACGGTGATCCCGGCCTCCAGCCCCTTGCGCAGCCAGTTGCGGCCCGGCCAGAGGAAGAGGTTCTTGGCCACCTGCTGGCTCAGCGTGCTGGCCCCGCGGATCCGGCGGCTGCGACCGTTGTGCTGCAGGGCCTTGCCGATGGACTCCAGGTCGAAGCCCCAGTGGTCGGGGAAGCGCTGGTCCTCCGCGGCGATCACGGCCAGGGGCAGCTGGGCGGACATGTCGTCCAGGTCCACCCACTGATAGCGCAGCGGCGGTGCGTCCTCCCGGAACAGGCCTTCCACCCGGCGCTGGAGCATGATGGAGCTGGTGGGCGGCGGGGCCCAGCGCAGCACCAGCACGAGCAGCAGCAGCAGGGCCGTCAGGGCCCCCAGCACGTAGAGGGTCCGGCGCAGCCAGCGCCGCGCCCAGTCCAGCCGTCCGCCGGCCGGCTTCCGTTCTTGTCTCACGCCATCCCCAGGAAATCGTAACTGGTCTTCTTGCGCAGGTTCCCCAGCAGCGTGAAGAAGCGCTTGAGCAGGGCCTCCTCGGGCGCGCTCCACTCCTGGGGTGTGATCAGGTTCGATGGATCCCGGCCCTCCAGCACGGCCGCCGTCTGCCGGGAGAGGCGCAGCCGCAGGATCTCCTCGTAGTCCTGCGCCAATTGCGAGTGGCTCTCCTGGCTCAGGCCGCCCAGCTCGTGCAGCCGGGCCAGCCGGTCCAGCGTGTGGGTCTCCTCGAGGCCGTGCTTGAGCGCGTAGAGGCGCCCCGTGTTGACCACGGGCAGCAGGGCCTCCTTCAGGTCCAGGGCCCGGACCCCTGCCGGCGTGGTGGCGGCGAGCAGCAGGTTGCCGCGCAATCCCAGCGCCGGCTTGCCCAGCAGCGTGTTCTGGGCCAGGTGCAGCAGGAAGGGCGGATGCTGGCGGATCTCGTCCAGCACGAAACGGCGCAGTTCGTGGGCCAGGGCGGGATCGCCGCCCACGGCACGGAAATCGAAGGCGATGTTCAAGTCGAGCAGCTCCTGGGGGCCGGCCTCGCGGATCCAGCGCGAGAAGCGCGCGCGCCAGTCCGCGGCGGACTGGTTCCAGCGCGGCTGGGAGGCCATCACGCCACCCGTGCACTCGCGGTAGCCGGCCGTGGCCAGTCCGGCGCAGACCCGGCGGCCCAGCTCCAGGAAGTAGGCGGCGCAGGCCTCGCGTTCGTCGGCGGGCGGATCCTCGTAGAGCAGGCCGTTGTCCTGGTCGGTGAGCAGCGTCTGCTCCTGGCGGCCCTCGCTGCCCATGGCCAGGAAGACGAAGCGCGCCGGCGGCGGGCCCATCTGCTCCACTGCCAGGGCCAGCAGGCGCTGGAGCGCGCCGTCCGCCACGCTGCTGATCAGGCGGTTGATGGCCCGCATGCGCGTGCCCGAGACCAGCAGGGCCTGGACCAGCCGGGGCAGGCGGCCCACGGCCTCGGCCAGCTCCGCGGCGTCGGCGGCCTGGCTCAGCGAGTGGGTCAGGATCACGGCGCTGTAGTGGCGGAAGTGCACCAGGTTGCGGTCGCGCAGCACGCCCGCCAGCCGGCCCGCGTCGTCCAAGGCCACCAGGTGGCCGATGTGCCGGTTCTGCATCTGCAGGATGGCCTCGTAGACCAGGGCGTGGACGGAGATGGTGGCCAGCGGCGCGCTCATGATCTCGCGCACGGGCCGCGAGGCCTCCAGTCGTCCAGCGGTGACCCGGGCGCGGAAGTCGCGGTCCGTCACCAGCCCGATGGGCTCGCCCTGCTCCGTCACCACCACCAGGGCGCTGGACTCCGCCAGACTCATGCGCTGGGCGGCCTCGGCGATGGAGCGCCCCGGCGTGAGCGCAGGCACGGGCCGCACGGCGGGCGTGACCGGCTCCTGCAGGTAGAAGAGCGAACTCTGCAGCTGGCCGATGAGCTCTTCGCGCCGGGCTTCCTCGCGCACCTGCTCGCTCAGATCCTCGAGCACGCCGTCGCAGACCGTCCGGCCCTCCTCGCGCACCAGCACGGCGAAGAGCCGCACCTCGGCGCGCGAGCCGTCGGCGCGGCGCAGGGCCAGCCGCGGCCACTCGGCGCTCTCCTCGCGCTCCAGGCGCTCCACCAGCTCGCGCCGGACCGGCTCCTCGGCCACGTGTTCCAGCCAGTCCACGCCGTCCACGGCGGCCTCGGGTTCCAGGCCCAGCAGGCGGCGCATGGCCGGGTTGGCCTCCAGCAGGAGCGCGCCGTCCTGCCAGGCGCTGCGGAAAACGCCCATCCGGATGGAGCGAGTGAGCTTGCGGTAGTGCCCGCGGCTGCGGCGCAGCGCGGCGGCCAATTCCTTGTGGCGGCCGATGTCCCGGGCCACCAGGATGAATCCGCGCCGGCCCTCGAAGGCGATGGGCGAGGCGGAGAGCAGGACCTCGGCGTGTCCGCCGTCCGGTCGCTTCAGCCGCGCCTCGCCGCCCGGGGGGACGGCGCCGCCCTGCAACAGCGCTTCCAGCCACTCCAGGGCGCGCCGGTCGGCCGGGCGGTCGTCGGCGAACAGATCGCGCACGTGCCGGCCGGCCAGTTCGCCCACGCCCGCTCCGCAGAGCTGTTCCATGGGCCGGTTGGCATAGGCGCAGTCCCCGTCCAGCACCATCAGCGTGCCTTCGCTGCCGGCCTCCGCCAGGGAGCGGTACTTCTCGCGGCTGCTCTTGAGCTCGCGCTCAGCCCGGGCCCGGCGGGTCTCCAGGGCCAGGCTTTGGCGCATCACGTAGAGCATCAGCAGGCCCACCAGGGCGGCGATGAGCAGCGTGATCCAGACCAGCCGGCCGCGGACCCGGGCCATCTCGGCCTGCACGTCCTGGGTGTAGATGCCCGTGCCGATCACCCAGCCCCAGGGCCGGAAGGCCTGCACGTAGGAGAGCTTGGGGACGATCTGACCGGGGTTGTCCTTCCACTGCCAGTCGTATTCCACGTAGCCGGCGTCGCGCTCGCGCACGGCCTCCACGAACTCCACGAACACACGCCGGCCGTGGGGGTCGCGGAAGTCCGAGACGTCGCAGCCGTTCAGGTCCGTGCGCCAGGGGTGCATGATCATCACGGGACGCAGGTCGGTGATCCAGAAGTAGTCCTTGCCCTCCGGCCCGTAGCGCAGCCGCTCGATGCGGCCGGCGGCCTCCCGGCGGGCGCGCCCCGGCTCCAGGTGCCCCGTGGCGGCCTCGTCCGCGTACTCCTGCAGGATGCTGGCCGCCGTGCGCGTCAGCTCGCGGATGGTCTCCTTCTTCCGCTCCAGCAGCTGGGCCTCCATCATGGGGATGAAGACGCCGAAGATGGCCAAGAGGAAGAGCACGCCGGCCAGCGCCGCGGGCAGCCCGATGTGGAGCAGGAAGCCGCGCCAGTTGCGCTCGCCGTCCGGGGATTTCCGGCCCCGGCCCACGCGCAGGAAATCGCGGCCCGCCCAGCCCAGCACGCGCGCCAGGGGCAGCCAGGCTTCCTCGGGCAGCTCCAGGCCCGGGGCGGGGGCGCCCAGGCCGCTGCCCGGACCGTGATAATCGCTGCCGCCGCTCACCAGCAGATCGTGCTGCGCGGCCAGCCCGGCCAGCTCCGCGCGGGTCGCCTCGTCGTAACTGAGGTAGTGGGCCTCCAGCCCGTCCAGGCCGCAGGCCTTCCAGTCGGGCAGGCGGGCCGCCAGCTCCTCGAGTCCGGCCAGCCCGGCCAGCGGGTGGGCGGCGAAGGTCAGCCCGCCGGCCTCGCGCACCAGCCTGCAGACGGTCTCCAGGGGCAGCGCACCCTGACCAGGTCCCAGGGCGACGGCGCCCGGCTGCCGGCCGCCGCGCAGCGCGCCGGCCACCTGGGCCACGTGCGGATGCCGGTTGGAGTCCAGCGCCTGCAGCAGGGCCGGGTTGCGCTCGTCGAAGCGGTAGGCCAGCACGTGCAGGGTGCCGGCGGGGGTCAGGGCGTCGATCTCCGCGCCGCTGACCACGTGGATGCCGCGGGGCTCCAGGGCGCCGCGGAAGCGCTCCAGGCCGGCGACGGTGTTGTGGTCGGTGAGGGCCGCGTAGCGCACGCCGGCCTCCGCCAGCTCCTCCGCCAGCTGCTCGGGCGAGAGCACGCCGTCGCTGAAGGAGCTGTGGCAGTGCAGGTCGATGCGCCAGGCGCGTGCCGGACTCATGCGGGATCCTCCGGGTGTGTGCGGGGCCAACTTCGGAAACCACGGGGTCACCCAGCCCGCAAAGGGCCGGCGCAGCTCGCAGACCGCGCCGGCCCTTACGATGTCACACGGGTCCTGCGACTAGTGTTCCACCCCCGTCGTGGTGCGCGTGGTCAGCAGCGAGACCACGATCAGGGCCAGGAAACTCAGCGGGATGGAGATCACGCCGGGGTTGTCCAGCGGGAAGGGGGCGGTGGCCGGGTCCAGTCCGTACTTCTCGTACAGGCTGGGGGAGAAGAGGATCAGGCCCACCGAGCTTACGATGCCCACCGTGATGCCCGCGGTGATCCCCTTGGCCGTGGTGCGTTTCCAGAACAGCATCATCAGGATGGCCGGCAGGTTGGCGCTGGCCGCCACGGCGAAGGCCAGACCCACCAGGAAGGAGACGTTCATGCCTTTGAACAGGATGCCCAGCATGATGGCCAAGAGTCCCACGGCGAAGGCGGCCACTTTGCCGGCGTGGACCTTCTGCGTCTCGTTCATGTTGCGGCCCGCGTAGCGGTCCATCAGGTCGTGGGCCACGGCGCCCGAGGCGGCGATGATCAGCCCGCTCACGGTGCCCAGCACGGTGGAGAAGGCGATGGCCGAGATGACCGCGAAGAGCAGTTCGCCGAAGGAGCGCGCCAGGAGCGGCGCCGACATGTTGTTGTCCAGCGGATTCACCACGCCGCTGGTCATGGCGCCCAGGCCCATGTAGAGCGTCAGCACGTAGAAGGCGCCGATGGCCGCGATGGCCACGATGGTGGACTTGCGCGCCGAGGTGGGGCTGGGAACCGTGTAGTAGCGAATGAGGATGTGGGGCAGCGCGGCGGTGCCGAAGAAGAGGGCCAGCATCAGCGAGATGAAGTCCAGCCTCTCCAGCGGAGTGCCTTCCACCTTGAACTTGAGGCCGGGTCGCATCACGCGGTTGCCCGGAGTCTCCTGGGGGTAGATCACCTTGACCTTGGCGCCGTCCTCCGCCGTGAAGGAGACATCCTTCCAGCGGCGCACCACGGTCTCCTTGTCCGACATCAGCGAGAGATACTCGAGGGGACCCACCGGGCCGGTCAGCGCCGCCCCGCCCGTGCGGCCGGCCACGCGGACCAGATTGCCCACCTGGCGCAGTTTGTTCTCCGGCGAGGCGGGCGCGCCGTTGATCACGTGCGTGCCGTCGGCGCCCTTGGCCTCCCACTGGGCCTGGGTCAGCGTCACAGCGGCACCGTCGCCCTCCTCCACGTGCCACCAGCCTTCGCCGGCGGGGCCGGCAAGGCGCACGAAGCGCGCCTTCTTCACCACGGCGCTCTCCAGCACGGCGTAGGTGCTGTCCAGGGGCAGCACGCCGTCACCGGCCAGCGTGGCCTGCAGCACGGCGGGCTCCACGAAGGGCACCTTGCCGCCCTGGTCGGGGGCCGGGTTGAATCCGCGCACCAGCACGGCGATCACCAGCGCCAGGGAGAAGACCACCAGCAGGGCGCCCTTGATGAACTGCACGTAGGTGGTGGAGGTCATGCCGGCGGTGGCCACGATGGTGATCACGATGGCACCGACCATGATCACGCCCCAGGCGTGGGGGATGCCCAGCAGGGGCTCCACCAGCACGCCGGCGCCCACCATCTGCGGGATCAGGTAGAAGATCGAGACGATCAGCGTGCTGATGGCCGCGGCCAGTTTGATCCCGCGGGAGTCGAACTTGGCGTCCAGCGCGTCGGTGAACGTGTACTTGCCCAGCCGCTTCATGGGCTCGGCCACGATGAACAGCGCCACGATCCAGCCGGCCAGGTAGCCGATGGAATAGAGGAAGCCGTCGTAGCCGGCGGTGGCGATCATGCCGCAGATGCCCAGGAAGGACGCGGCGCTTAAGTAGTCGCCGGCGAAAGCGATGCCGTTCACCGACCAGTGGATGGTGCCGCCGGCCGCGTAGTAGGCGCTGGCCGAGGTCGTGCGACGGGCGAGCCAGAACGAGAGCCCCAGCACGCTGGCCACGAAGACGAGGAAGACCGTGATCGCCATCAGTTCCTCCCCTCTTTGGACGCCAGCAGCCGCTCGCGCACGGAGCAGACCCGGTCGTAGACCAGCGCCAGCACCAGGGCCACCAGGATCAGACCCATGCCGTAGACCACCGCCAGGTTGAGCCCGGCGAAGACCGTGTGCTCCATGGCCAGGGGGTCGGCGATGTTGATGGCCACGAACCCGACGTAGATCAGGGCGTAGACGGCGAACATCCAGACGCCCAGGCGGGCCTTGAAGGCGGAGCTTGGATCCTTGCCCGTGGGGGCAGCCGGTTTGTGCAGCATGGAGACCTCCCTGTCCTGGTTGACGGCGCGAGTGTATTGGGTGAAGACAATTGGTGAATCGGGGCGTCACACGACGCCGCCGGGAACGGGTGCTGGAAATCCATTGTGACAAGCGAACGGCGCGGATCGGCCGATTACAGCCGAATCGCGTTCAGCACCAAAATAGGAGAGGCATCCCCGGGCGACAACGGAATTTTGCGGCGCCGACATCACGCCCGGACAGCAGGACGGGGAGCGGACGCGAGGCTCTGCGCCCTGCGTCCGCTCCCCGGCAGGGGTCGCGAATGACTCGATGGACTACGCCCCGGGCGGTGTGGGCGGCAACTTTGCCAGCCAGCGTCGGCGGCGCCACTCGCGGACCCCGTCCAGCCACTGGTCGGCCTTCAGGTGGAAGGCCGGCACCACCAGCAGGCTGAGCGCCGTGGAGACCGCGAGACCCGTCAGGATGCCGATGGCCATGGGCGAGCGGATCTCCGAGCCCGGGCCCAGACCCAGGGCCGAGGGCAGCGCGGCCATCATGGTGGCCGTGCTCGTCATCAGGATGGGCCGCAGACGCTTGGGTCCGGCTTCCAGCAGGGCGTCCCGGGCCGCCAGTCCACGCGCCTGGGCCTGGCGCGCGTAGTCCACCAGGATGATGGAGTTCTTCTTGACGATGCCCAGCAGCAGCAGCAGGCCGATCATCGAGAAGATGTTCAGGCTCTTGCCCGCCAGCCAGAGCCCGCCCGCCGCGCCCGCCACGGAGAGCGGCAGGATGGTGAGCACGGTGACGGGGTGCAGCAGGGAGTTGAACTGCGAGGCCAGCACCATGTAGGCCACGGCGATGCCCAGGAAGAGCGTCATCAGCAGGCTGCCCATGGATTCCTTGAAGGCCACGCTGGCTCCACCCAGCACCAGCCGGTGCCCGCCGGGCAGGTCGCGGCCCATTTCCTCCACCGCGGCCAGCACCTCCTGCTGGGCGTGGCCGGGCGCCACGTTGGCCGTGATGGTGATGGCGCGCTCGCGGTCCCGGCGCGTGATGGCCTGGAGGGCGGGGCGCTCCTCGGTGACCACCACGCTGGAGAGCGGCACCAGCTCGCCGGCCGCTGTGCGGACCCGCAGGCGCATCAAGTCCTCGGGGCGCGAGCGCTGGCCGGCCAGCAGGCGCATGCGCACGTCCAGGCGCCGGCCGCCCTCGCTGTACTTGCCCACCCGCAGGCCGCCCACCAGCGCGTTGATGGCGCCGGCCACGTCCTCCACGGGAATGCCCAGGTCGGCGCAGCGCGCCCGGTCCGGTGTGACACGCAGCTCGGGCATGCCCACCTGGTAGTCCGTGTCCACGTCCACGGCCAGGCCACTGGCCTCCAACTCCTTCTTCAGGCCGCCTGAGACGAGCACCAGGTCGTCCCAGTCCGAGCCGCGCACGGAGAATTCGATGGGGAAGCCGCGCCGGGCCGTGAAGCCCTGCTGGCTGGGGTCCTGCACCATGGCGCGCACACCGGGGATGGAGTTGAGCTCCTTGCGCAGCACGCCGGCGAAGTCCAGGTGCGTGAAGGTCCGCTCCCCGGGTTCCACCAGCGTCACGAACAGGAAGGCCGAGTTCACCTGGCCGGAGCCCATCCCGCCCACCACGCCGAAACAGCGCAGCACCTCGGGGTGGGCCAGCACGCGCGCCTCCACCTTGGTCATCAGCTGGTCGGTCTCGTTGATGTTGGCGCCCACGGCGGTCTGCACGCGGACCATCAGGCGGCTCTGGTCCTGGGTGGGGACGAACTCACCGGGCAGGGATCGCAGCACGGCGATGGCGCCCACGGTGAGCAGCAGCGCGCCCACGAGCACCTTGCCCGGGTGGGTCAGCACGTGGCCCAGGGTGGTGTGATACGCGCGCTCGATGCGCGAGAAGACGCGGTCCGCGAGCCGTCCCACGCCGCCGCGGCCCTCGCGGCTGGTGTCCAGCAGCTGGGCGCAGCGGGCCGGGGCCAGGGTGACGGCCTCCACGTAGCTGAACAGCACGGCCACGCAGAGCGTGACGCCGAACTGCATGAAGAAGCGCCCCACCACGCCCTTCATGAAGATCACGGGCAGGAAGATGGCCACCACGGCGATGGTGGCGGAGAGCGCCGCGAAGGTGATCTCCGCCGTGCCCTCGCGGGCGGCCGTGACCTTGTCCTTGCCCATCTCCCCGTGCCGGAAGATGTTCTCCATGACCATGATGGCGTCATCCACCACGATGCCCACCGCCAGCGCCATGGCCAGCAGCGTGAAGGTGTTGAAGGTGTAACCGAGGAAGTAGATCACGGCCACGGTCCCCAGCAGGGACATGGGAATGGCCAGGATCACGTTGAGCGTGCTGGAGAGCGAACCCAGGAAGATCCAGCAGACCAGCGCCGTGAGCAGCACGGAGAGCACCAGCTCGAACTGGATCTCGTGGACCGAGTCCGCGATGAACTGGGTGGAGTCGAAGTTGATGGCCAGTTCCATGCCCTCGGGCAGGGTGGTCTGCAGCTGGGCCATGGCGGTCTTGACATGGGCGGCCACCTCCACGGCGTTGGCGCCCCGCTGTTTGCGGATGCCCAGTCCCATGGCGGGCTGGCCGTTGACCCGGGCCATGCTGCGCACATCCTCGAAGCCGTCCTCCACCAGCGCCACGTCGCGCAGGTAAACGGGCGTGCCGCGCTGGTTGCCCACTTCCAAGTTGCGGAAGGACTCCAGGTCCAGGGCCTCGCCCAGCACGCGCACGTTGATCTCGCGGCCCTCGGTCTCCAGGCGGCCGGCGGGCAGCTCCACGTGGCCGGCCTGCAGGGCGCGCGTCACCTCGCCCACCGTGAGGCCGCGTTCGTCCAGCCGCTCGCCGTCCAGCCAGATGCGCACGTTGCGCTCCAGGTAGCCGCCCATGGTGATCTCGCCCACGCCGGGCAGGGTCTGGAGCTTCTCTTTGACCTGGTAACGCGCGATGTCGGTCAGCCGCTGGCGCGGGAAGGGACCGGAGAGTCCCAGCCAGAGGATGGGCTGGTCCTCGGGGTTGGTCTTGGAGACGGTGGCCGGGTCCATGTCCCGGGGCAGGCGGCGCTGGGACTGCGCGATGCGCGTCTGCACGTCCTGCAGCGCCAGGTCCACGTCGCGCTCCATGGCCAGCTCCAAAGTGAGGCTGGCGCCGCCCTGGCGGGCCGAAGAGGTGATGGACTGCACGCCCTCCACCTGCACCAGGGCCTCTTCGAGCACCTCCACCACCTCGCTTTCCATCGACTCGGGCGAGGCGCCCTCCCAGGACAGCGAGACGCTGATGGTGGGGAAGTCCACGTCGGGGAACTGGCTGATCCCGATGCGCCGGCCCGCCACCAGGCCGAAGAGCACGGTGGCGGAGATCATCATCCAGGCCAGCACCGGTTTGCGGATGCAGATCTCGGTGAGGTTCATGGCTTGACCTTCTCTCCCGCTCCGGGCTTGGCGCCCGCCGGGCCGCCGCCGGGCTTGCCGCCGCCCACGCGCACGGCGGATCCGTCCCGCAGGGCCTCGGCGCCGCGCACCACCAGACTCTCCGCCGGCGCCAGGCCGCTGCGCACCTCCACCAGGCCCTCGGCCGTGCGCAGGCCCAGCTCGAGCACGCGCTCCTGGGCCTTGCCGTTCTTGATCACATAGGCCAGGAAGCCGCGCTCGCTGGGCCGCACGGCGGTCTGCGGAATCACCGGGCTGTTGGCGCTGGACCCCACGGGCACGCTGATCTCGGCGAAGGAGCCAGGCCGCAGGGCGGGATCCGGGCGCAGGACCTCGGCGGTCACGTCCACCATGCGCGTGTCCTCCCGGGCGGACTCCGCCACGTGCACCAGGCGCGCCTGCCCACCGCCGGGCTGGTTGCGGACCTGGAAGCGGGCCACCAATCCGGGGCGCAGGCGCGAGGCCTCGCCCTCCGGGACCTGGAAGCGCAGCAGCAGCGGCTCGCGCCGCACCAGCGTGGCCAGCAGGGCGCCGGGCTGCACGTAGCGGCCGGTCTGCACGTCGCGGGTCTGGATGGCCCCGGCGAAGGGCGCGCAGGCGCGCGAATCGTCGGCGTTGCGGACCGTCTGGGCCAGGGTGGCCTCGCGGGAGCGCAGCTCGGCCTTGGCCGTTGCCACGCGCGTGCGCCAGCTCTCCACCTCTTCGCCGGCGATCAGCCCGGGATTGCGGTCGTTGGCGCCGTCCCGGCGGTTCAACCCCGCCTCGGCCTCGGCCAGCGCCGCCCGCGCCTTCTCCAGGGCCGCGGACGCCTCCTCCACCAGCAGGCGGTAGCGCTCGGGCTCGATCTCCACCAGCGGCTGGCCGGCCGCCACCACCTGGCCCTCGCGGAACAACACGCGCTCCACGGCGCCGGGCACGCGCGCCGTGATCTGCACGATCTCGAAGGCCTCGATGGAGCCCACGGCACTCACCAGGTATTCCACCTGCTGGCCGCTCACCAGGCTTACGTCAACGGGCATGGGCTGGGCGCCGCGCTTGCCGCCGGCGGGCGCGGCCGCCTCCTTGCCCCCCCGGGAACAGGCCACGGACAGCAACAGGGCCAGCAGGCCCACGGCCAGGCGGGCCGGGATCATGCGCATCATTCTTTCATCTCCTTCCCGTCATCCTCCAAGGGTCCCAGCCCGCGCACGGCGCGCAGATCCAGCCAGGCCAGCGCCTGGGAAACCTGGGCCCGGGTGCGTTCCACCTCCGCCTCGAAGAGCTGGACGGCGGCGTCCGTGGCCTCCAGCGCGCGGATCAGGCCCTGGCGATAGAGTTCGGTGCTTTCCTCGGAATTGCGCCGCGCGGCCCGCACGGCCGCCTCGGCGCGAGTCAGGCCCGCCTGGGCGCTCTCCAGCGCCGTGCGCGAGAGCTGCAGTTCCACGTCCAACTGGCGCTCGAGCCAGTCCGCGCGCAGGCGGGCGGAGCGCTCCAGGGCCCGGCGCTCGCCGTACTGGGCCAGGCGCAGACCGCCGTCGAAGACGGACCAGCCCAGGCTGAGGCCCCAGTTCCAGTGCTCGTCGGCCGCCCCGAAGTCTTCGGACTCGTCGGTCCAGGTGCCGGCGCCCACGCTGAGGTCGGGCACCCAGCGGGTCAGCGGCTCGCGGGCGGCGGAGCGCGCGGCCAGGGCGCGCTCGCGAGCAGCGCCCAGGTCGGGCCGCAGGGCCAAGGCTGTGTCACGCGAGTCGGGGGCGGGCACTTGGGCCGAAAGGATCAGCAGTTCTTCCGGCGTGGCCAGCGAGTCCGACTCCAACGGACCGGTGAGCGAC
The DNA here is from genome assembly GCA_041675285.1 of Candidatus Delongbacteria bacterium. Lineage (NCBI taxonomy): Bacteria > Candidatus Delongiibacteriota > Candidatus Delongbacteria bacterium. The sequence continues at coordinate 121,949 of JBAYTZ010000010.1, read as the reverse complement.
TCCAGGCGCAGCAGGCCGCTGCGGGCCTGGCCTCGGGCCTGCACCCACTCGCGCTCGGCGCTGGCCAACTCCAGCTCGGCGCGGGTCAGATCGTTGCTGCCCACCAATCCGGCCTCGCGCCGCACCTGGATCTCCGCCAATGAGCGACGGGCCAGTTCCAGGCGTTCTGCGGCGGCCCGGGCCACCTGATGCAGGCTGTAGGCGTCCAGGAAGGCGGCGGCGCTCTCGAAGGCCAGCGCGCGCAATTCCGAGCGCTCGTCCAGCGCGGCGGCCCGGCTGCTGTGCCGGGCCTGGCCCACCAACGGCAGCGCCTGGGCGTCGAAGAGCAGCTGGCTGGCGCCCGCCCGGGCCTCCCAACCCTCGTAGCTGGAACTGCCCGAGGCGCCGCCTTCGCTGGCGTATTCGCTGCGTTCCAGGTCCAGACGCAGGCTGGGCAGCAGGACGGACCAGGCCTGGCCCACCCGTGCGGAGGCGGCCCGGCGCTCGGCCCGGGCGATGGCCGCGCGTTCGTGGTGCTCCACGGCGGCCTGGACGGCCTGTTCCAGGCTGAGGGAGGCTGCGACCTGCGCGGGCAGGGCGGCGGCCAGTCCGAGCGTGAGAAAAAGCCCCACACGGGGCCAGCAGGAGCGGCAGGGCGCGGGGCGCCCGGCTCGGTCGGATCTGGTTGTCATGGATGATCCCGGATTACTCTCGACGGGGCCAAGGTAGCACCGCGGACGCTGGGCGCCCGCGGCGGACGCGGCGCGAGCGCGGGGTGTGAAATCTTGAGCACCCGGGCTCAGCGCCCGGGCGGCGGCAGCTCTCCCAGGCCGGCCAGGGCGCGGCGGACCAGTTCCTGGCGCAGCGGCAGGTCGGCCTCGCCGCGCAGGTCCAGGTTGAGGGCGAAAACCAGCGTGCGCCCCTCGCGCTCCAGCCAGCCCACCCACCAGCCGTGGCCGGGTTCGATACGGGCGGCCCAGCCCGTCTTGGCGTGCAGCACGTAGTCCGGCGTGGCCTCCACGATCAGCGCTTCGCGCAGGATGCGCTGGCTGCGCTCCGAGAGCGGCAACTCCAGCCGGGCCAGCCGGGCCAGGAAGCGCACCTGCTCCACGGGGGAGATGGCCAAGGCGCCGTCCAGCCAGAAGTGGTCGACGCCGCCGCCGCAGTCGGCGTTGCCGTAGTCCAGCGAGTCCAGCCAGAGGCGCAGTCGACTCTCGCCGATCCGCCGGGCGAAATCCTGATAGACGGGCACGGATGAAACGGACAGCGCGCTGCGCAGCGTGTGGTCGCGGTTCCAGCCGGCGATGGGATGTGTCACGCCGTCCCAGGGGAGGACCTGGCGCTCGTCGCGCAGCACGCCGGTCTCCAGCGCGATCAGGCTGTTGGGAATCTTGAAGGTGGAGGCGGGCAGCCGGCGCTCCCGGGCCCGGACGGTGTCGCTGGCCAGCCAGTGGCCGCTCTCCAGTTCCTGCATCACCAGGGTTCCCGTCACGCCGGCCGCGCGGAAGAGCGCCAGCCAGTCCGGGCGCAGCTCGGGCGTCCAGGGCTCGGCGGCCCGCAACCCAAGGGCACAGCCACCCAGCAGCAGGAGCAGGAGTAGGAGCAGGTGTTTCACGCTCACTCCCCTTCCGGCGGACAGACGGGCCCGCCCTTGTCGAAGACCACGCGCCAGCGGCCGTCGGCCTCTTTGCGCCAGATGGACTGGAAGGTGGCGATGACCCGGCCATCGGGGTCGCGGACGGGTCCGCTGCTCAGGGCCAGCCCGCCGGAGTCCAGCGCCTCCACGGTCTCGGGCTCCCAGCTGAAGGGCGGCTGCGGGTCCTGGAAGAAGGGCTCCCAGCCCGCCACCACGGCGGCGCGTCCGCGCAGCAGCGTGCGGCCGAAGAAGAGGGCCTCTGCGGAGACGAACCCGGCAAAGGCCGAGAGATCGCGCGCGGCCATGCTGGCGGCGAAGGCCGTCTCGGCGGCCCGCACCTCCACGACCGCCCGCGCGGCGAGGTCGGGCGCCGCGCCGCCCTCCGGCTCGCCCGCCCGGGCACAGAGCGCGCCGGCGAGCAGCAGTCCCAGTTGCCAGTGGTTCATGTTCGGCCTCCGTTACTGGTGGGGCAACTTGATCTCTGGCCTGACTCAAGCGTTCTCAACACAGGGACACAGAGGCACAGAGTTTGAGAGTAGGCCTTGGTCGAGGCCGAATCGTCCTGGGGTCCAAGGTGCGCACGAAGTATGGAAGACTCAAAGACGAACTGTGTCACGTGAGGTGAAGGCCGCCGGTCTGACCGCCCGTGGCTGACCGCCCGTGGCTGACCGCCCGTGGCTGAACATAAACCTGGGTGGATGGCAGCGACCGAAAGATGCTTCACCACAGAGACACAGAGGCACAGTCGAAGCAGCATTTGGATTGGATTCGCAGACGAAGAATACTCGTTCACTACCTGGCTGTGTCTCTGTGCCCCTGTGGTGAGTCCGTTAGACACGCTCGTCGGCGCTGGGGCCGTAGATGCTGGGCAGCGGCGCATCCGTCATGCGCAGGTACACGCTGAGCTGTCCCCGGTGGTGAATCAGGTGGCTGAGGATCATCCCGCGCCAGGCTTGCTGTCGCGGCTGCGTGAAGATGATCCGCTCGCCCATGCTCAGCGTCCAGCTGGTGCGGAGCTGTTCGTCGCTCTGTGCGCTGAGGGCCGTGCGCAGGGCACCCACGTTGGCGTCGAACCGCTCCAAGGCCTCGGCCACGCTCGTCAGGGCCACGTTCCGGGGGCCGCCGTCGGCAGGCAGGGCGAAGGATTCGGTGTTGAAGATGGTCCCGCCCCAGAGCGGAATGCTCAGGATGTGCGTGGCCAGCTCGGCCAACGTCCAGGACTTGGGGTGTGGCCGCCAGTCCAGCTTGTCCTCCGGCAGGCGCTCCAGCATGCGGCGCGTGCTGGCCATCTCGTGCTCGAACTCGGGCAGCAAGGTCTCGACGAGGCTCATGGTCGCGTCCTTCAACTGAAAATGGTGGATGAATCGGCGGCAACATAAGGATGCTCGGCGCCTTCAACACAGGGACGCAGAGGCAGCACGGGTGAGTTGATTCACCACAGAAGCACAGTGGCACAGTGGCACAGGGTTTTGGATTTGGCCTTGGTCGGATCCAGATCGTCCTATGGTCCACTATGTGCACGAAGTCTCGAAGACAAATCGTGTCACGTGTGGTGAAGGCCTTCAGGCCTGAACCAATGAATGGGTGTAGTCCGAAGGACGAACCAACTACAATCGGACCAGGACTCACATGGTTCGGCCGTCTGTCCGACGCCCGCCGCGAGGCGGGCTAGTTACGGCCGCTGAAAAGAGCGCCTCTTTGGTTCCACCTTTCTGGCGCCAGCAGAAAGGTGGAAAACAAGGCTCCCGGCAAGTCACCGGGACGAGCCACGGGATCCCAGCTTTCGCTGGGATGACAGTCATTTTGCCATGGGATCCCCCGGTCAAGCCGGGGGATGACGGCTTGCGAGAATCCTGACCGGCCGTCCCCCATCCCGACCTTCCCGCTGAAGGGGGAAGCAGCTGCCCGAGCTGCCGGGATGACAGGTCTGGGAAAAAGAAAGGGGGCCTTTCGGCCCCCCTTGTCGAAGACTCAGCTGCCGATGCGCATCTTGTAGAAACTGCGCCAGACGAAGACCAGCGAGATGGCGAAGAAGATCGCCGCCAGGCTGAAGCGCAGCCCCTGGCCGAGATTGATCGCCAACTCCACGGCCAGCAGACCGAAGAGGGTGGTGAACTTGATCACCGGGTTCATGGCCACGGAGGACGTGTCCTTGAAGGGGTCGCCCACTGTGTCACCGATCACGACGGCGTCGTGCAGGGGCGTGCCCTTGGCCTTCATGTCGGTCTCGACGATCTTCTTGGCGTTGTCCCAGGCGCCGCCGGCATTGGCCATGAAGATGGCTTGGTAGAGGCCGAACAGGGCGATGGAAATCAGGTAGCCGATGAAGAAGTACTCGTCCAGGCAGGCGAAGGCCAGGGTGGAGAAGAAGACCGTCAGGAAGATGTTGAACATGCCCTTCTGCGCGTACTGCGTGCAGATGGCCACCACCTTCTTGGAGTCCTCCACGTTGGCCTTGGTGGCCCCGGTGTCCAGCTTGATGTTGCGCTTGATGAACTCCACCGCGCGGTAGGCGCCCGTGGAGACGGCCTGGGTGCTGGCCCCCGTGAACCAGTAGATCACGGCGCCGCCCATCACCAGACCCAGCAGGAAGGGCGCGTTCAAGAGCGAGAACATCCCGGCCACGCTGTCCAGCGCTTCCTGGGTGATGTCCATCCCCTCCGGCAGACCCGTCACTTTGCGGGCCAGCAGCACGATGATCGAGAAGATCAGGGTCGTGGCGCCCACCACGGCGGTGCCAATGAGCACGGGCTTGGCCGTGGCCTTGAAGGTGTTGCCCGCGCCGTCGTTCTCCTCGAGGAAGTCCTTGGCCACCTCGAAGTCCGGCTTGAAGCCGAAGTCCTTTTGGATGTTGGCTTCGATGCCCGGGATGGTTTCGATGGTTGAGAGCTCGTAGACCGACTGGGCGTTGTCTGTCACCGGGCCGTAGGAATCCACGGCAATGGTCACCGGGCCCATGCCCAGGAAGCCGAAGGCCACCAGACCGAAGGCGAAGATCGCCGGGGCCACCATGATGGCTGCCAGACCCGTGGAGGCCACGGCGTAGGCCGCGCCCATCAGGATCAGGATGGCCAGGCCCAGCCAGTACGCGCTGAAGTTGCCCGCCACGAAGCCCGAGAGGATGCCCAGGCTGGCGCCGCCCTCTTCGGCGGACTTGACCACTTCCTTCACGTGGGCCGACGAGGTGGAGGTGAAGACCTTGACCAACTCGGGGATGATGGCGCCCGCCAGGGTGCCGCAGGTGATGATGGTGGCCAGCTTCCACCAGAGCGTGCCGTCGCCCAGGGAGGCGATCAGCAGGTAGCTGATCAGGTAGGTCATGCCGATGGAGATGGCGGAGGTCAGCCAGACCAGGCTGGTGAGCGGCGCCTCGAAGTCCATCTTCTTGGCCTCGCCGTAGCGGGCCTTGGCGACCGTCTCGTTGATGTAGTACGAGGCCACGCTGGTGATGATCATCATCACGCGCATGGCGAAGATCCAGACCAGCAGATCGACGCGGAAGGTCTCCTGCACGGCCAGCAGGATGAAGGAGATCAGCGCCACGCCGGTGACGCCGTAGGTCTCGAAGCCGTCGGCCGTGGGGCCCACGCTGTCGCCCGCGTTGTCGCCCGTGCAGTCGGCGATCACGCCCGGGTTGCGCGCGTCGTCCTCCTTGATCTTGAAGACGATCTTCATCAGGTCGCTGCCGATGTCGGCGATCTTGGTGAAGATGCCGCCCGCGATGCGCAGCGCGGCCGCGCCCAGGGACTCGCCGATGGCGAAGCCGATGAAGCAGACGCCGGCCAGGTGCCCGGGCACGAAGAGCAGGATGGCGAGCATGATCAGCAGTTCGATGGAGATCAGCAGCGTGCCGATGGAGATGCCGGCCTTCAGCGGAATGGCGTAGACGGGATAGGGCTTGCCCTTCAGGCTGGCGAAGGCCGTGCGGCTGTTGGCGAAGGTGTTCACGCGGATGCCGAACCAGGCCACGCCGTAAGAGCCGGCGATGCCCACCAGGCTGAAGGCCAGGATGATGATCACGTTGCGCAGGACTTCGCCCGATGTGTCACCGATGGGATTGAGCGCGCCGAAGTAGACGGCGATGATCGCGCCGATGAAGCCCCAGAGCAGCATGATGAACTTGCCCTGCGTCACCAGGTAGGTCTTGCAGGTCTCGTAGATCAGCTCCGAGATCTCCTTCATCGAGGAGTGCACGGGCATGCTCTTCAACTGGTTGTAGACGAACCAGCCGAACAGGCAGCCCAGGGCGCAGATGATCAGGCCCAGGCCCAGCAGGCCCGTTCCGCTGATGCCGCCCAGGTAGGTGTGGCCGCTCAGGTCGGGCACCATCAGGTCCGCTTCGCTGGCCAGCGCCAGCGCGGGACTGGCGCCCATCAGGAGTAGTCGGGTCCAGGCTCTTGCGTTCACGCTTCGTGTCCTCCTTGCCCATGTTTGATGCGTTGTGAGCGGGTTCGGGAGCGGCCCGGCGCAGGCGCAGGCCTCGGTCGCCCGGCGTGGCAAAAGGAAACCGCGGAAGGCCGCGAGCCGCGGCTTCTGAAAAGCGGTGGGCGATGGCTGCCAAATCCTTGCGACGCGGCTGGGACGCCACAAGAAGTCGCTTTTCCCCTTTCAAAGCAATCAGATCGCACGCGAATGGCGGCTCAGGACGGCGATCCGGGCACGGGACGAGGCGGGTGGACCGGGGAATCCCGGCCGCCGGCGCAGGGCGGTGCGTCGAGTCGCGCGGGGTTCAGGGAGTCAGCCAGATGGCGTAATAGATCACGTAGAACCAGGAGAAGATGCCGTGCAGGATGGCCCAGAGCAGGGACTTGTTCAGGCTCCAGGAGATGGTCACCGCCAGGGCCGTGCCCAGGCCGATGCCCGCCTTGGCCGCGCCGCCGCCGCGGTTCCAACGCGAGCGGCAGGCCTCGCCGCGGGAGACTTCGACGTGGATGGTGTCGTCGCTCATGAGACCTCCGGTTTCGGCCGAAGCGGCCGGGTCAATGCTCGAGTTTCCAGGCCACTGCCCCCAGCAGCAGGCTGATCGCCACCAGCAGCAGCGCGTTGGGGACGAAGTAGGGCATCAGCATCAGGGCCACGCCGCCGATGGTGGGCACCCACTCTTTCTTCCGGCGGCCGTATCCGAACCAGAACATGCCCACCACGCTGACCAACAGCTTCCAGAGCAGGGGAAAGGGCAGCTCCATGGGTCTCCTCGCTCCGGCCGCGGGCCGGGCGGGTTGTGTGTCACGCAGCGCGCGGTCCCGGACCCGTCAACGCACCAGCAACAATTTGCGGCTTGCGCTGCGATCCCCAAGCTCCAGCCGGGCGAAATACAGGCCGCTGGGCCAGCCCTCCGCGCCCAGCTGCTGGCGGTGCGTCCCGGCGGCCAGGGGCCCCAGCTCGCGGCGCCAGCGCTCGCGGCCCGCCACGTCGTGCACGGTCAGGCGGGCGGTGGGCGCGGCCCGCTCCAGGGTGAAGGCGAGCTGCGTCGCCGGGTTGAAGGGATTGGGCGCGGCCACCAACTCCAATCTGCCGGGCCGCTGGGGGCCTGGGTCGACGCCGATCTCCCAGACCACCTCCAGGCGCAGCAGGTCGCCGTTCTCCAGGCCCAGCAGGGCGTGTCCGCAACTGCCCGTGCTGAGGCAGCGGGCCACGGCCAGCGGGGCGGCGGGCAGCGGCACCTCTCCCCAACAGCTCAGCGAACCTGAGTGATCCATGAACTCGAAGACCTCGTGGGGGTCGCGCGTCGCCGCCACGCCGTAGCCGGTGGTGGAGCAGGTGCTGACGACGCCCGCGCGCCAGACGGAGTCCGTCACCTCATAGGCGCCGGCGGCGTCGGGTTGCAGCCAATAGAGCGCGCCCGCTGCCGCCGCCACCCCGTCGCCCCAGGAACAGGCGGAGAGGTCGAGCACCGGCCCGCCCAGCTGGAGCACGCCTGCCAGGACGGGCTGGCCCAGGTTCGTGGCGTCCACGTCGAAGAGGCGGCCGTCGGCGCAGCCCACCAGCAGGTGGCGGCCCGCCCACTCGGCGCAGAGCGGCTCGGCAGCCAGGGGAATGGTGCCGTGGTGCAGCAGGAACCACGGGTTGCGGTTGGCCTGCTTGAGGGCCACGAAGGCGTCGGGCGTGACGTAGGCGATGAGGTCGTCGGGGCCCCAGGCCAACAGCTTGACGGGGTCGGTGGGATGGATGCCGCGCAGCTGCACGCCGCCGTCCGTCTCCTCGTAGAAGCGCAGGCCCGCGCCGTAGCGGCAGCCGGCGAACAGGAGCGGTTGCTCGTTCCAATGGCGCCAGGCGATGTCGCCGCCGTCCACGGGCAGGGGCAGCGCCACGTCAGCGGTCTCGATGGGCCCGGGATCCCAACCCCAACTCCAGTCCCAGTGAATGCGTCGGAAGCCCTGGCCCCCGTCCAGGCACCAGAAGGACGGTTCGTGGGGATCCACATGGGGAATGGAGAGCAGGCGGGGCCGCGTGGCGTGGCGGGCCAGCAGGTCCAGGCGCGGGGCGCCGGCCTCCTGGCGCAGCACGTGCAGGCTGACACCAGCGGCCCCCTCGGCCACCAGCAGGCTGTCGTTCCGCAGAGTCAGGCGCCGGGCGGATTCCACCGTGCGCCAGCGGCTCAGCAACAGGGGCTGGTTGACGTCGGACAGGTCCGCCAGCGCCAGCCCGCTGTCCCCGCAAGCCAGCACGAAGAGGCCGTCGCGCCAGACCGCAGCATCGTACACGGGCAGGCCCGCGGACCAAGCCGGCCCAACCGTGGGAGAAGAGGGCTCGTCCACGTTCACGGCGCGCAGTCCGTCGTCGCCCAGGCAGGCGGCCAGCCGCCCGCCGCCGCCCGCCAGCCGCGACACGCCGGGCAGCGCCGCGCGGCCCAGCGGCTGGGGCGGATTGCCCAGATCCACGCCGCGCAGGCTGTCGGCGTCCGTCCACCACGCGCCACCCGTGACGCAGAGGGCTGTCGGTGTGTGGGGCAGGCCGCCTGACCACGGCATCAGACCCGGATCCGCCAGGTCCAGACGCCCGTGCCAGAGCATGCTGTGCGTGGCGGCCACCAGCAGGTCGCCTTCCTGGGCCAGCGCTTGGAAACCCGCCTGCAGGGCCACGGGAGTCTCCCCGCCGCGCTCACGCACACGCAGCATTCCCGGCCCGGTCAACACGGCATTCAGCCGGCTGCCCGCCGCCAGCTCCACGCTTTCGGCCTCCACTTCCTGCCGCTGTTCCATAAGCAGGCCGCCCAAGGGATCCTGGCCCAGCCAGCGCAGGTCCCCTTCGCCCAGCAGACAGGGTGCGCCGGCCTGCCAGCCCACGACCCGCACGTCCACGCCGGGCAGCGTGCCGACGATCTCCACGGCCCGGGCGGGCGCGACCAAGGCCAGGGCCGCCAGGGCGGCGAAGGCCGGCAGCGGGTGATGACGTCTCATGTCGCGCCTTCCAGGTTGCGGGCCGTGTAACACGGCGGTCGATTCCACTCAGTCCAGCTTGATCCGCGCCACCAGCGAGGCGCCGGGCGCCACCTCCAGGCCCGTCAGCTCCGCCGGGTCCAGGGGCAGCACGAACTGTTCCTCCTGCGCCGTGGCCCGCAGGCTGTAGGCCGTGAAGCCCTGGGCTGTGCGGGTCAGCACGGGCAGCACGGTGGAGGGCGCCGGGGGCGCGCTCCAGCCCACGCGCAGGGCCAGCCGCGGGCCTTCCGCCGTCTCCACCCGGCCCGTGCGCACGCGGATCTCCGGCACGACGGACTCGCGCCACTGCCCGTCCAGCCAGGCCCAGAGGGCGCGGGCGTCGCCGAAGCCGCTGCTCTCCAGCAGATCGTTGGCCACCAGGAAATCGGCCAGCGCGCGTTTCACTTCCTGCAGCGGCTCGCGCGGACTGAGGGGCTCGCGCAGGCGCAGCGCCAGTTCGCGCAGGCAGAGCCGGTAGGCGCCGTCCTCCAGGCTCCGCGGATCGCGCAGCCGCCAGCGCAGGTGCTCCAGCAGCAGGGCGAAGCGCCAGGCCAGCAGGTCCTGGGTCTCGGCCGAGTGCCAGCCGCCCTCGGCCCGCTCGCCCAGCGCGGGCAGACTGGCGAACGCGTTGGGACGGAAGAGCGAGAGTTGCCGGTTGAGGGCCGCCTGGCGCAGGCGGCGCGCCCGCGGCGCCCCCTGACGCTCCTCCAGCAGCAGCAGGGCGCAGGCCCGGGCCGCGCCGTGGCGGATCCAGCGCGGCGAGGCCGCGGCCTCCGCCGGTCCCGGCCGCCACCAGCCGCGGCAGAGGATCTCCAGCCGCGCCAGACGGGCCTCCGCCGTGGCCTCGCGCAGCTCGCGCGCGCCAATCTCCAGCGGCTCGTCCGGGGCCAGATCATGGCCCAGCAGCTGATCCTCCTCCTCGCGGCGGTCGGCCGGATTCCCCGTGCGCTCCAGCAGCAGGACGGGCTCCGGCGCCGGCCCCAGCCAGGCTTCCAGCCGCGCGGCGGCGTCCGCCAGCTCCGTCAGCACCTGCTCCTCGCCCAGGATGCCCAGGCTGAGCGTGTCCTGCCCCTGGCTGAGGTCCACGGGTTCGGCGGGGTCCTCGTGCCCCGGCGTGCGCACCTCGCGCTCCCGCGGTAGGTCCAGGTTCTCGATCCCGGCGGTCTGGCGGCGCACGCGGGCCGGCTGCGGCACCTGAAAGGCCGCCCGCTGGCGCAGGGGCGTCCAGCAGAGGGCCGCGCCGCCGCCCAGCGGCAGCAGGTCGCGGGTCTCGGGCAGCAGGCGCTGGGGAGCCAGGGCGTCCAGCCGGGTCGGCGCGGGCGCCAGGCTGTCCGGCCAGGCGGGCAGCAGGTGGCCGGGATCCAGCAGCCGAGCGGGCCGGGCGGCTTCCCACCAGGGCAGGCGGGGAAACCAGTTGCCGCGCACGGCGTGGCGGGAGCCCGGCGCCTCGGCCGTCACCAGCGCGGCCGGGCTGTCGCCCTGCAGGCGCAGGAGGGTGGCCCCCGGCAGAGCTTCCAGCAGCAGCCAGGGGCCGGGGTTGGCCGAGCCGGCGCGCCGGTTGTGGGCGGCGGGCCGGCGCGTGCCGTCGGGCAGCGACCACTCGGCCGTCGTCAGGCGGGCCGCCGGGTCCAGCAACAGCCAGAGCGGTTCCACCCGCGGCGGTCCGATCAGCTCCAGTGTCCAGTGCAGGCGGCCGCCCCGCCGCTCCAGCTCCAGGACCAGACTGTCCACGGCCAGCGCGGGCGTGGCCAGGGTGGGCGGCAGCCAGGCGGGGTCCCGGGGCGGGGCCAGGGAATCTCCCCGGCAGCGCAGAACGCCGCTCAGGGGCACATGCAGGCTGCTGCCCGAGTGCAGCGAGCGCTGCCAGCGGGCGGCGTCCCCCTGCCGCTCCCAGAGCAGGCCGTCGGGCTCGGCCAGCAGCCAGCCTGGCTCCGTGCCGACGGGGGCGTGCAGCAGCGGATGATCCGGATGAAGCCGTCCCAGGGCCCGCTGCACGTCGAATCCAGGCAAGGCTAGAAAGGGCAGGCGGGGCTTGAGCGGGCGCCAGTCCAGCGTGGCCAGCTGGGGCGGCAGCTCCGCGCAGAGCCAGCTGACCTGCCGCAGCCGCTTGTCCTCCGCGTGCCGTCCCAGGGCGGCCCGGGCGGCCAGGGTTTCCAGCTCACCGGGCTGCGCCGGGTCCAGCCGGCCCCGGCCGCTCAGCTCCACCACGAAGAGGCTGTCGCCGTCCACCAGCAGCGGCAGCACGCGGCAGACGCCGCGCTCCCAGGCCAGGGTTCCCAACTGGAAGGGGAGGACCAGATCCTGCACCGGGGCGCGCCGGGCCCGGACGGGCTCGCGCAGGTCGGCCAGGGCGCGCTCCCAATCGTCCAGCACGCCGGCCCGGGCCGTGCCCCAGAGCGCCAGCAGGAGGACCAGCCAGCCCCGGGTTCGCGCCGGCACCAGGATTCGGTGGGACCATGAGTGCGGAAAAACGGGGTGGGTGCGGTTCATGCGGGGACTCCCTGGAATGGCGTGCCGCAGCAAGATGAGCGCCGGGTCCGGATGATGCAAGCAAATGCCGGTCGGTTAGCGGCGGATTCCCTATGTTGCCGGCCATTCGGGGACGTTCGTGGGATTCGACGGGATGGTCGGGACCCCGGGCTGCATGTCGTGGACGCGCCGGAGCCCCACGTTAAAAGTTTCGGCAACAACATAATCGGCAACGATTACGCTCTCGCCGCCTAGTAACTAGGCAGCCGAAGACCCTGAGCCTGCTCACGGCCCAGGGACCCTTCGTCATCTTGTGAGCTGGCCCCAAGGATGTGGTTGAGTCGGCGGGGCGAGATCTTTCAACCTGGGGGCGCCGCAGCGTGATCGTTCGCGTCGGCGTCCCAAGATCAAACAACGATCTACACATGTAGAAGCCCAGGGAAGCGCTGTTTCGGACGAGGGTTCAACTCCCTCCGTCTCCATGAACCCGGATGAGGCCGGCCTGCGGGCCGGCCTTTTTTGTCACACGCGACCGCACCGGCACTCGCTTTTGTGTCCATCACTTCAGGCCCAGCCGCCACAGCTACGGGCCCGCGACCAGTTCGGGAGTTTCCATGTCCCTTAGCGCACGTGAACTGGAGGTCCGCCTGGCGGCGGCCCGCGAGGCCGCCACGGAGGCGGCGCGCCAGCTCTGGGTGGAGTACCATCGCCCGGGCGGGCCGCGGGGCGCGGGCAGCCACGCCGACGTGGACGAGGAGGTGGAGGCGCGCATCCAGGAGATCCTGGGCCGGCATTGCCCGGGGGACGGCTGCCTGGGCGAGGAGCTGCACGCCCGCGTGCTCGGGGACGGGCCGCGCGTGGGCGGCCACCTGTGGATCGTGGATCCCAACGACGGCACCTCGCCCTACCTGAAGGGCTGCCGCGGCTCGGCGGTCTCCATCGGGCTGGTGGAGGAGGGGCGACCCGTGCTGGGCGTCGTCATGGCCTGGGACGGACCGGAGGGGGTGGGCGAGCAGCTGGCCTGGCGGGCCGGCGGACCCCTGCTGCGCAACGGCGTGGAGACGAGCCGGGAGTGGCCCGCCGGTGGGGAGGGCGCGCTGGCCCTGGTCTCCCACGAGGCCGACCGCAAGAACTCGCTGGCCAACGCCCAGGCCGTGGCGCCGCTGCGCTACGTGACCCTGCCCAGCATCGCGCTGCGCATGGCCCTGGTGGCCGCAGGCGAGGGCGACGTGACGGTCTCGCTGGGCGGGCCGGAATCCTGGGATCTGGCCGGCGGGCACGCCCTGCTGCTGGCGGTGGGCGGGGAGCTGGTGAACGGCGCCGGGGAACCCATCCGCTACGGGGCGGACGGGAGCTGCAACAACGACGGCCGGGCCTTTGGTGGGGCGCCCGCCCTGGTGCGCGAGCTGGCCGCCCGGGACTGGAGCGGCGTGGGCGCGCGGACCCCGGCGGAAGCGGGTCTGGACCTGGCCTTCCCCGTGGCGCGGGCCGTGCGTCCGGACTGGGGCCGCCTGCGGCGCGCCCAGGGCTGCCTGCTGGGGCTGCTGGCCGGGGACTCGCTGGGCGGGCTGGTGGAGTTCCGCGACCCGGCCTGGATCCGCGAGAACTTCCCCGCGGGCCTGCGCGAGCTGGAGGACGGCGGCCAGTGGAACACGCTGGCCGGCCAGCCCACTGACGACGGCGAGATGGCCCTGCACCTGGCGCGCACCCTGGTGCGGGACGGCGTCTTCACACCCGAGGCTGTGCTGGAATCCTACCGCAGCTGGCTGCACTCGGGCCCCTTCGACGTGGGAACCACCACGCGGCTGGGGCTGACGGCGCGTCCCGACGCCCAGAGCCAGGCCAACGGGGCCCTGATGCGCGTCGCGCCGCTGGGCATCTTCGTGGCGGGACAGCCGCGGGAGCGGGCCGAAGAGTGGGCCTCCCAGGACGCGGGCCTGACCCATCCGCATCCGGTCTGCCGCCAGGCCTCGGCGCTGTTCGCCGGGGCCGTCGCCTCCGCCGTGAGCCGGGGCCACGGGCCGGAGCGGATCTACGCCGGCCTGCTGGGCCGCGCCGCCGCGCTGGGCGTGGACACCTCGCTCCTGGAGGTCCTGCGCGCGGCTCGCACGGCGCCGCCCGCGGACTACCACTCCCAGATGGGGTGGGTGCTGGTGGCCTTCCAGAACGCAGTCTGGCAGCTGCTGCACGCCCCCAGCCTGGAGGAGGCCCTGGTGGACACGGTGGGGCGCGGCGGCGACACGGACACCAACGCGGCCATCGCGGGCGCGCTGCTGGGGGCCGTCCACGGCCTGGACGCGCTGCCGGCCCGCTGGCGTCTGCGCCTGATGGCCTGTCGGCCGTTGCCGGGATTGGCGGAGGTGGAGCATCCGCGGCCCCGGGCCTGCTGGCCGGTGGACGCCCTGGTGCTGGCCGAGCGGCTGCTGACGGCCGCCCGGGGCTGATGAGAGGAATGGCTCACCACAGAGTCACAGAGGCACAGAGCCAAGGGATGGATCGGCGTCGGCGGGGTGGGGGCGGAGTGAATCAGGTGGAAGACGCGCTGTCACCCCGATCCTCGTGGAACACGAAGACTGTGCCGCAGCGGAAACTCCCCTGATAGAGCGGCGAAACGCTGACCCGGCGCTCCAGGGTCTCCCCCCAGCGGGCCCGCAGGCGGCAGGGCTGGTTGACCAGGCACTCGCCGGAGTGGAGGAGTTCCTGCCAGACGGTGTCCGCCAGCACGCCTTCCGGGTCCAGGATCTCCTGCACGGGCTGGCTCACCGCCTCCCAGAGCGGCCAGCCGATCAGGCGCTCGGCCGCGGGATTCATGTACTGCACCATGCCGGTGGCGTCGCTGGCCAGGACGGGTTCCATCAGGTGGTCCAGGATGGCCCGGTGGAATTGCATCCGATCCAACATGCGCCTCCCCCCTCGTTGGGAATCAGGCCCGGCGCCGGGGAAGGGCGCCGCGCGGCTTCTCGCTTCACGCTGCATGAATCGACAAGTTGCAGCCGGATCTCAAGTGGAAGGGAAAGAAAATGGCCTTGACGCCCGGTGAACCCGTGCCTGGATTCCTGCTGGAGGACGAAGGTCAGCTGCCGCTGCGGCCGGAGGACTTTCGCGGCCGCTGGTGGGTCTGCTACGCCTACCCCAAGGACAACACCCCCGGCTGTACGCAGGAGGCGCGGGACTTCAGCGGCCTGCTGGAGGAGTTCCGGGCCCTGGGGGCCGAGGTCGTGGGCGTCAGTCCGGACAAGCCCGCCAGCCACCGCAAGTTCATCGACGGGCAGGGCCTGGGGCTGCGTTTGCTCAGCGACCCGGAGCACGTCCTGCTGGAGCCCTGGGGCGCCTGGGGCCTGAAGAAGTTCATGGGACGCGAGTACCAGGGCGTCAAGCGCAGCACGTGGCTGGTGGACCCCGCGGGCCGGCTGGCCGAGGTCTGGACGGACGTCAAGGTCAAGGGCCACGCCGAGGCCGTGCTGGCCAGCCTGCGCGCCCGGCTGGGCCGCTGAGGTCGCCGTGCCCGAGTTGCCCGAAGTCGAGACCGTCGCGCGACAGCTGGACCGGGTCCTGCCCGGCCGGATCCTGCGCGGCCTGCAGGTGCGGGACCCCAAGCTGGCCCACCTGGAGTCCTTGGCCGGCAGCCTGGGCGGCGCCCGGTTGGGGCGGATCCGGCGCAGTGGCAAGCGCGTGATCCTGCCGCTGGAGGACGAAGGGTCCGTCCGGGGCTGGCTGGCCGTGCACCTGCGCATGACCGGACGCCTGCTGCTGGTGGAGGAGGGCGCAGCCGAGCCCGCTCCCGCCCGCCTCTGCCTGGAGCTGGACCGGGGCCGGCTGCTGTTCGCGGACACGCGCCGCTTCGGCACGGTGGATTGGCTTACCCGGCCCGCCGAACTGGCCCCGCCGGGGCTGGATCCCTTCGACCCCGCCTGCACGCCCACCGCCCTGGCGGAGCTGGCCCGCGCGGCCCGCGCCCCGCTCAAGAGCTGGCTGCTGGACCAAAAGCGCGTCTGCGGGCTGGGCAACATCTACGTCTGCGAGATCCTGCACGCCTGCCGCCTCTCGCCCTGGCGCGCGGCGGGCAGCCTGGAGCCGGCGCAGTGGCGGCTCCTGCACCGGGAGATGCGGCGCATCCTGCGCCTGGCCATCGAGAACTGCGGCACCACCTTCTCGGACTTCCAGGACAGCCGCGGGCTGGAGGGCTCCTTCGGCCGGATGCTGCAGGTCTACGGCCGCGCCGGGGCGGCCTGCCCGCGCTGCGGCGCCGTGGTGCAACGCGAGACCCAGGCCCAGCGCGGCAGCTGGTGGTGCCCGGGCTGCCAGGAATAGCCTGGTTCAGCGCCGGGCGCGGCCCGGCCGGTCAAGGAGAAACGGATGGAGACACTGGACTTCCGCTCGGACACGCTGACCCGGCCGGATGAGGGCATGCGGCGCGCCATGGCCGCCGCCGAGGTGGGCGACGACGTCTTCGGCGAGGACCCCACCGTCCGCCGGCTGGAGGAGCGGGTGGCCGCGCTGTTCGGGCACGAGGCGGCCCTGCTCACGCCCAGCGGCACCATGTCCAACCTGATCGCCGTGGGCCTGCACTGCGCCCGCGGCGAGGAGGCCGTGCTGGAGCGGCGCACCCACACCTTCTTCCACGAGGCGGGTGGCATGTCCGCGTTGATGAACGTGCTGCCGTGGGTGGTGGATTGTCCGGAGGGCTGGCTCACGCCGGAGGCGCTGGACGGGGCCATCCGCGCGGACAACGTGCACTTTCCCCGCACCCGGCTGGCCATCGTGGAGAACACGGCCAACCTGGCCGGCGGCCGCGTGGTGCCTGTGGACGTGCTGACCCGCCTGCGGGGCATCTGTCGGGAGCGCGGCCTGGCCCTGCACCTGGACGGGGCGCGGATCTGGAACGCGGCCGTGGCCGCGAACCTGGCGCTGAGCGAGTACGGCGCGCTGGCGGACACTCTCAGCTGCAGCCTTGCCAAAGGCCTGGGCTGCCCGGTGGGCAGCCTGCTGGTGGGGGACCGGGAGCGGATCGACGGGGCCCGGCGGCTGCGCAAGATGCTGGGCGGCGGCATGCGCCAGGCCGGCGTGCTGGCCGCGGCGGGACTCTACGCGCTGGACCACTGGCTGCCGCGTCTGGCCGAGGACCACGAGCGGGCGCGCCAGGTGGCCCTGACCCTGCGCTGCCTGCTGGACGAATCCGTCGTCGTGCAGGAGCCCGAGAGCAACATGGTGCTGTTGCACACGGGCGAGCCCGCGCTGACGAAACACCTGCTGGCGGAGTGGGAGCGACGCGGCGTCCGCGCCCTGGCGCTGGGGGAGACGCGGATCCGGTTGGTCACCCACCACGACCTGCCACCGGACATCGGCTTCCAGCTGGAGGCCCGGCTGGGCTGACATAAAGACGCCCGGCCTGTGACTCCCCAGGGGAGCGGCCGGGCGCCGACTGCCTCGAATGTTGGCGGAGCGCTCAGATCCGGAAGCGCCGGACGGCCTCCGTCAGGCCCGCCGAGATCCGGCCCAGGCGCGTGGCCGCGTCCTGCAGTTCCTGGGCGCCCGCCGTGGTGCCCTCGGCCCCCTGGACCACCACGTCCACGCCGGTGGCGATGGAGCGCGAGCCGTCCGCCGCGCTGGTCAGGCTTTGGTTGATCTCCGAGGTGGTCACGGCCTGTTCCTCCACCGCGCCGGCGATGGTGGTCTGGATCGAACTCACCCGCGTGATGGCCTCGTTGATGCGGGCGATGGCCGCCACCGCCTGGGCCGTGTCCTGCTGGATCACGGCGATGCGCGAGCCGATGGCCTCCGTGGCCCGGGCGGTCTCCTTGGCCAGTTCCTTCACCTCGTTGGCCACCACGGCGAAGCCCCGGCCCGCGTCGCCGGCCCGGGCGGCCTCGATGGTCGCGTTCAAGGCCAGCAGGTTGGTCTGCTCGGCGATGGAGGTGATCACCTTCACTACCTCGCCGATCTCGCGGCTGCTCTCGCCCAGCTTGTCCACGGTGACGTTGGCCTGGTCGGCCAGCTGGACGGCGCTGGCGGCCGTGTTGGCCGCGTCCGTGGAGCTGCGGGCGATTTCGTTGATGGAGGCGCCCATCTCCTCGGTGGCCGTGGCCACGCTCTGGATGTGCTGGTCCACCATTTGGGTCTGTCCGGCCATCTGGCCGGCCCGCTGGGCGCTGGCCCGCGCCTCCCCCAGCATCTTGGTCGAAACCCGGGTCAGATCCGTGGCCGCGCCAGCCAGGGTCTCCCCGTCGCCGGCCAGCCCCTTCATCAATTCGCGCAGCCTGCCCACCGTGGTGTTGAAGCCCTGGGTCAAGCGGCCGATGGCGTCCTCGCGCTCGGCCTGCAGGTGCTGCGTCAGGTCGCCCTCGGCGAAGCGCTGCATGGCACCCAGCAGGACCTCCACGCTGCGGTTGAGGTAGGCCTGCTGCTCCTCCAGGCTTTGCATGGAACCGCGGATCTTGCCCAGCATGAGGTTGAAGGTCTCCGCCAGCTGGCCGATCTCGTCCCGGCTTTGGACCTGGGCCTCCACGCTGAAATCCCCCTCCACCACGCGGCGCGCCGCGGCATCCAGCTCCTGCAGCGGCCGGACGATGCGCCGGATGATCAGCGCGAACAGGAGCATGCCCACGGTCATCCCGCAGAGGGCCACGAAGAGCGTGACCGCCCGGAGCAGCAGGATGTCCCGGGCCATGTCCTCGCTGGACTGCTCGAGCACCACGCGGCCCAGGGGCTGGCCCTCGCTGAACAGGGCCATCACCGAGATGTTGTGGCCGGGCCGCTCCAGCACCACGAAGGGTTCCGCGGGACTCAGCGGCGCATCCAGGGCGCCCCGCAGGGCGCTGGGGTCGAAGTCGTCGCCCGCCCGCTTGTACACGGCGAAGGGCGTGCCGTCCGCCTGGAAGACCGCCGTGGCGTGGATGGACTCGGCGGCTTCGAGGCTGCCCAGCCGCTCCATCACGGCGCTGCTGTCCCCGAAGACCAGGCCCGTTTCCACGCCCTGGGCCAGCATGCGCGTGACGATCTCCAGCTGGCCGTGGGCCTGTTTCTCCAACTGCCAGCGCTGCACGGCCGGAAAGAAGACCACCATGAAGACGGCCGTCATGCCCAGGAGCAACAGGTTGATCCGGAACAGCTTCTGGCGGATGCGCAGGTCGTCGAAATTCCGGCTCATCAAACGGAGGAGCAACGTCATCATCAAACCCTTCCCTCAAGCCCGGGCCGGCGAGCGCCGGTGCTCCGGGCCGCTGTTTCCCAACGCGGCTGGACGATCAGCGGATGATCTTGGCCAGTCCCAGCACCTGGCTGTCGATGCTGTGGCCGCAGGCCGTGTAGGCCGACAGGCTGACCAGCAGCTTGGGTTTGGCGTCCACCATGCCCACCCCGACGGCCACGCGGTTCTGTTCCACGGCGCTGCGCGTCCCGCACAGGCTGAGCACGCCGCCGGGCAGCTTGCCCGCCGCGCTCTCCGCGCCCGGACAGAAGTAGGCCACCTTGGCGCCGGCCAGCGCTCCGGGCAGAGCGCCCACCTCGCAGACCACAGGCTTGAAGCCCGCCCCCTTGAACGCGCCGGCCAGGGCGTTGGCGGTCTTGGCGTCGCCGCTGTGCACGACCAGCACCGCGCAGTGTTCGGCGTCGGGGAGGGTGGAATCGAACTTGAGCACCTTTTTCAAGATGGAGACCTGCAGGTCGACGGGGACTTCCAGGGCCGCCAGCGCCAGAATGGGGAGCAGCAGCAGGGGCAGGAGCTTCAGGATATGTCTCATGAGGGCCTCCAAGTTCACGGGAGAACATATCGGCCCTGGGACTGGGGGAGTTTAGGAGTGGCTGGATGGAGTTCAATAAGTGAAAGGTTTTTAACGGAAGCCGTGCTTGAATCGCTGCTTTGGCGACGGATCGGGACAGGCCCGTTGCCCATCCCGGCACTGGCCGGGGCCTACGATTGCCACCTTTCTGCTGGCGCCAGAAAGGTGGCGCCAAAGAGGCGCTTTTTCTCACTCGCCAGAGTCAGCCCGCCTCCCGGCGGGCTTCCGCTGGCGGCAGCGGCTCCTTCCTGTCTCCGCGTAGTTGGTTCGCCCTTCGGGCTTCACCCAGGTTCTGGTTCAGCGCTGCGCGCTTCACCTCGCCCAGCCCGGCCACTTCCGCCTGATTTGGGAAAGCAGAGATCGGGTGAACCATCCCAACGGAGGATTCGCCAGCGAGCTTAGTTCGGCTGGAAGCCAGAACTCCCTGGTCATGACCGTAGAGTGAAAAAGGGGGCCGCGGCCCCCTGTCGTTCCTTGTGAGACGCGGTTAGCAGACCTCGACGACCCAGCCGAAGGGATCCGCCAACTCGCCGTACTGGATGCCCGTGATGGTGTCGTAGAGCTTCTGGGCCATGGGGCCGATCTGCTTGCCGTTGATCTGGATCGTCTCGTTGTTGTACTGGATCTCCCCGACCGGGCTGATCACCGCGGCCGTACCCGTGCCGAAGACCTCCTCGAGCTCACCGGAATGGGAGGCCTCGAAGAGCTGCTGGATGCTCACCCGCTGCTCGTGGACGGGCGTGCCCCAGGAGCGGCAGAGGTCGATCACGCTCATACGCGTGATGCCCGAGAGGATGGTGTCGCCATCCAGCGGCGGGGTGTAGAGTTCGCCGTTGATCTTGAAGAAGATGTTCATGGTGCCCACTTCTTCGATGTACTTGTGCTCCGTGGCGTCCAGCCAGAGCACCTGGGTGAAGCCCTTCTCCTTGGCGCGCTTGGCCGGCAGCAGGCTGGCGGCGTAGTTGGCCGGGGTCTTGGCCATGCCCAGACCGCCCTTGGCGGCGCGGCTGTGGTGCTGGGCGACGTGCAGGCTGACGGGCTTCATGCCTTCGGCGTAGTAGGCGGCCACCGGGCTGAGCAGGACGATCAGGCGGAAGCTCTGGCTGGACTGCACGCCCAGGATGTTGTCCATGGCGATGACGAAGGGCCGGACGTAGAGGCTGTGGCCGCGCTCGGCGGGCACGAAGTCGCGCTCTTCGCGGATCAGCTGGGTCAAACCGGCCAGCACCACGTCCTCGGCGATTTCCGGGATGCAGAGGGCGCGGCAGGAGCGGTTCAGGCGGGAGGCGTGGCGGTCCGGCCGGAAGAGCACGATCCGGCCGTTGGACTGGCGGAAGGCCTTCAAGCCCTCGAACACGGCCTGGCCGTAATGGAAGGTCATGTTGGCCGGCGAAATGGCCATCGGCTCGTTGGGTTCGATGCGCGGGCTGTGCCAGGCGCCGTCGCTGTAGTCCATCACGAACATGTGGTCCGTGAAGTAGACCCCGAAGCGCAGGTTGCTGTAGTCGATGCTGTCCCTGCGGCTGGTGGCGATCCGGGTGACGGGAAATGCTCCCATGCGGTCCTCCTTTATCCTGAAGTCTGCCGGGATGGCAGCCCGCGGCCCCGCTTCGGGACTCTTGCGGCGAGCGGCAATGTGTTAAAAATTCGGCGGCCCTCCCGGGGTGGAGCAGCGCCGGGGAGAATTCCCCAGCGGCCACTGGCCGGCGGGTCGTGTGTGATAGATCAGATTGATGGGCAATCTGATCCATCATGGTGCTCGTCAAACTCCCGGGGTTGGGGCGGGCTACTCCAGGCCGTAGATCTCGCCGTACTTCTCCCGCACGTACTGCAGGAAGGGTTGGGGGGAGAGCTCGCGTCCGGTGGCCTGGCGCAGGATCTCCGCCGGGTCCAGGGAGCGGCCGTGGCGGTAGACCTTGTCCGTCAGCCAGTCCTTCAGCGGAGCCAGCCGGCCGGAGGAGATCTGCTCGTCCAGGTCGGGCAGCTCGGCGCGGGCCTGGTTGAAGATCATCACGCCGTAGAGGTTGCCCAGGGCGTAGGTGGGGAAGTAGCCGACGGAGGCGTCCGCCCAGTGCATGTCCTGCATGCAGCCCTCGGCCACCGTGGGCGGGGTGAGGCCCAGGGTGTCGCGCATCTTTTGGTTCCAGGCCTCGGGCAGGTCGCGGACGGCCAACCGGCCGGAGAGCAGCTCCAGCTCCAGCTCGAAGCGCACGAAGATGTGCAGGCTGTAGGTGACCTCGTCGGCCTCGATGCGGATCAGGCTGGGCTTGACCCGGTTGATGGCCTCGTGGAAGCGCTGGAAGCCCACGCCCTCCAGCTGGGCCGGGAAGCGGTGCTTGACCTCGCCGAACCAGCGGTTCCAGAAGGGCCGGGAGCGGCCCACCAGGTTCTCCCACAGGCGGCTCTGGCTCTCGTGGATGCCCAGGCTGCTGCCCTGGGCCAGCGGTCCGCGGTCGAAGGCGGGGTTGATGTTCTGCTCGTAGAGGGCGTGTCCGCCCTCGTGCAGGCTGCCGAACAGGCCGGCGCGGAAATCGCACTCGTGGATGCGCGTGGTCACCCGCACGTCGGGGATGCCGAAGCCCGTGGTGAAGGGGTGCGGGCTCTTGTCCTGCCGGCCGTGGGCGAAGTCGTAGCCCATGGCGCCGAGAATCTCCACGGTGAAGTCCCACTGGGCCTGGGGATCGAAGGCCTGGTAGAGGAAGGCGTCGTCCACGCGCCCGGCGCGCTCGAAGAGCTGGCGCGCCAGCGGCACCAGCCCCGCGCCCAGCTCGGCGAAGATGGTCTGCAGGCGGCTGGTGAGCAGGCCGGGTTCGTAGCGGTTGAGCAGCGCGTCGTAGGGCTGCTCGGGATACCCCAGGGCGTCGGCCTCCTCGCGCACGATGGCGAAGATCTCCTCCAGGTGGGGCCGGTAGGCGTCGAAATTGTTGAGGGGTTTGTTGATCATCCAGCTGTCCAGGGCCCGTCCGGTGGCCTCGGACTTGCGCTGGACCAGCTCGCCGGGGAGGCGCAGGGCCTGGTCCAGGTCGCGCCGGGTCACCACCACCAGCCGGGCGTCCAGGGGCTCCAGCTCGCCCAGCCGGGCCTCCAGGGCGCTCACCAGCTCCGAGGTCTCCGGCGCAGCCAGCCACTCGTGGGAGAGACGCTGGAGCGTGGCCATCTGGCGCACGCGGGGTTCCAGGCCGCCCCGGGGCATGTAGGTGTGCTGATCCCAGCCCAGCAGGGCCTGCGCGGAATCCAGATCGTTGATGGTGGCCAGCCGGGCCTTGAGGCGCTTGAGCGTGTCCATGAGGAACCTCGTTGTGTTGCCGGGCTGCAAGGTAAGGATCGGCAGGGCTGGAGGGCTGGGGTTTCAGGGGTTTCAACACAGAGACACGGAGGCACAGCGGTGGAGCGGAGGAAGCTTGTGTCACGGATGGACCTGCGGACCGCCCCGGGTCCAGTTTGGTGATGGGAGTCCTGCCGGAGTGGCCGTCCTGGGGAGCTGGCGCCGGTTTTGCCTCATTGTCTTCAGCAACGAAGGAGACCCTGATGGCGATCGCCCTGGTCACCGGCGCCTCAGCCGGCATTGGACGCGAGATCTGCAGAGTGCTGGCCGAACAAGGCCTGGACATCGTGGCTCTGGCCCGGCGCGCGGAGCGGCTGGAGAGTCTGGGTGGCGAGATCCGCGCCCTGGGGCGGCGCTTTCTGCCGTTGGCCCTGGACCTGACCGACCGCGCGGCCCTGGCCGCCCTGCCGGACCGGCTGCCGGCGGAGTGGGCCGCGGTGGACCTGCTGGTGAACAACGCCGGGCTGGCCCTGGGCGTGGATCCGCTCCAGAGCGGGAATCCCGCCGAGTGGGACCAGGTGCTGGACACCAACGTGCGCGCCCTGCTGACGCTGATCCGCCACTTCGTGCCGGGCATGGTGGCCCGCGGGCGCGGGCAGGTGATCAACCTGGGCAGCGTGGCCGGGCGCCAGTCCTATCCCGGCGGCGCCGTCTACTGCGCCAGCAAGGCCGCCGAGCTGGCCCTCAGCCGCGCCCTGGCGATGGATCTGGTCAACACGCCCGTGCGGGTCTGCAGCGTCGATCCCGGGCTGGTGGAGACGGAATTTTCCGTGGTGCGCTTCCGCGGCGACGCGGCCCGGGCGGCCCAGGTCTACCAGGACATCCAGCCGCTGACGCCCCGCGACGTGGCCGAGGCCGTGGGCTGGGTGGCCGGCCGGCCCGCGCACGTGCAGGTCAGCGAGCTGGTGCTGCTGCCCACCTGCCAGGCCAGCGCGTATCACGTCCACCGCGGTCCCTTCCCCGGCGCGTGAAAGCGCCACGACCCCAGTACTCCGGCGCCCGCTTCGGGCGGCGCCCGGCCCCCGCGCCCGGCCGCGAGCAGAAGCTGGCGGCCTGGCTGCGCGAGTTGGCGCAGTCCGTCGAACGCGGCCAGCGACCCGACCTGGAGCTCTCGCGCCTGCTGCGGCGCGACCAGCCCGAACCGGCCCTGCGCCGCCGGCTGG
Organism: Candidatus Delongbacteria bacterium; assembly: GCA_041675285.1. Classification (NCBI taxonomy): domain Bacteria; phylum Candidatus Delongiibacteriota; species Candidatus Delongbacteria bacterium. Next base: position 98,181 of record JBAYTZ010000010.1, on the reverse strand, counting down.
TGGCGGCCTCGGCGGCCTGGTTCCGCTGGTCGTCCTGGCTGGGAGCCGCGGCGGATCCCCTGCGCGATCTGGCGCGCGCCACGCGGCTGGAGGAGCTGGCGGGTGGGGAGGACGGACCGGAGGCCGCGCTGCGGGAACTGGAGGCGACGGCCGGCGAAGCGCTGAGCGCGGCCGCCCACCTGCCCGGCTGGCTGCGCGCGGGCTTGCCCGCCGGACTGGACGCCGAGGGCCTGGCGCGGGCCTTCCTGCGTCCGCCCTCGCTCTGGTTGCGGGCTGTCGCTGAGGAGCAATTGCGCGAGGGGCTGGGCGATCTGGCTGCCGGACTGGAGGCGCACGCCCGGCTGGCCGGCGCTTGGCGGCTCCGGACGCGCGAGGACCTCTACGACACGCCGGGCTTCCGGCAGGGCCACTTCGTGTTGCAGGACCCGGCCAGTCAGGCCATCGGGGCCGTCTGCCAGGCGCAACCGGGCGAGCACTGGCTGGACCTCTGCGCCGGCGCGGGCGGCAAGAGCCTGCAGCTGGCGGCCGCCATGGCGGGCAAGGGGCTGGTGCACGCCTTCGACATACACCTGGGCCGGCTGGAGGAATTGAAGCGCCGCGCCCGCCGTCAGGGCGTCTTCAACCTGCAGACCCGGGCCTGGGACGGCCACGTCCTGCCCGCGCTGCCCCGGCTGGACGGCGTGCTGGTGGACGCGCCCTGCACCAACAGCGGCACGCTGCGCCGCAACCCCGACCTCTGGCGGCGCCGGGCCCCGGACCTGGCCGGCCTGGCCGAGCTGCAGGACAGCCTGCTGGATCAGGGCGCGCGCCAGCTGCGGCCCGGCGGCCGGCTGGTCTACGCCACCTGCAGCGTGCTGGAAGTGGAGAACGAGGCGCGGGTGGCGGCCTTTCTTGCGCGGCAGCCCGGGTTCCGCCCGCTGGACTTCGAGAATCCGCTGGACGGCCGGCCGGCGCCGGGCCGGCTGCGGGTCAGCCCGCTGGACGGCGACCAGGACGGCACCTTCATGGCGATCTTCCGCAAGGAGTGACGCGGACCGGCGCTCAGCCCTCGGCCAGGGTGCTGCCGCCCTCGTCGCGCAACCGGAAGTAGAGCAGCGTGCCCAGGATGCCCTGGAAGGGCCCGAGCAGTCCCATTCCCAGCAGGTAGGGCACCCACTGCACCCAGCCCGGCTCCTGCTGGGTCAGCAGGCTGCGCAAGGTGGGCAGGGCCAGCAGGACCTGGAGCAGCGCCAAGAAGAGCAGCAGCAGGGCCACGGCCAGCGGGCGGCGCCGCACCAGCCGGGTGCTGGCCCCCAGGCTGCGCAGCGGATCCTGTCCCTCCAACAGCAGGACCTGGGCCGCCACGGCGTAGAAGAGCGAGGCCGCCAGGACCAGCAGCACGCCCGGCACGGCCAGCAGGGGAATGGCCGCAGCCCAGCCCCGGGCCGTCAGCCAGGGCGCCGCGCCACTCACCAGCAGCCAGCCGGACAGTCCCAGCAAGGGCACGATCAGGGCCAGGGTGGCCAGCCCGAAGGCCCGGCGGACGCTCTGGAAGCCGCCCAGGAAGTCCTCGCGCGTGGGCCTTTCCTGCAGCAGGACGCTGCGGGTGGCCAGGATCAGGCCACCGGCCAGCGGCCCCTCCACAGCCAGCGTGAGCACCAGGCCCACCAGGGGCAGTTGGCCCACCGCGAGGCCGGCCAGCAACATGAACAGGCCGTAGAGCAGGAAGGCCGGGGACTCCAGGCTCCAGGTCTCCATGGCCTGGCGCAGCAGCGGCCGCAGCAGCGGCGGGCGGCGGGCGAAGGGGCTTTTCATCAATCATTTCCCCGTCTGTTGGTCGGCGGAGCGGATTCCCGCACGCCCTCTCCCTATATTAGCGCGTTCTATTGTGAACTGGGCACGTGCGCACAGACGCCGAACATGTCGCCACCCGGCTGGCGGCCATCCAGACCCGCATCGAAGCCGCCCGGCGGGAGGCGGAGCCCTCGGTGCGGGCCGACCGGGTGCGGGTGGTGGCGGTGACCAAGTACCTGGACGCCGAGCAGATGCTGGAGCTGCGGGCCGCCGGGTTGGAGCTGTTCGGCGAGAATCGCGCCCAGGCCGCGTTGACCAAGCTGGAGGCCTTCGCCGATCAGCCGGCGGAGCGGCGGCCGCTGGAGTGGCACTTCATCGGCACGCTGCAGGGCAACAAGGTGCGGCAGGTGGTGGGGCGCTTCCAGCTGATCCACAGCGTGGACCGGCTGGAACTGGCCGAGGAGCTGTCCCGGGAGGCCGGGAGGCGCGGACTGGTCCAGCCCGTGCTGCTGCAGGTAAACGTCTCCGGCGAGGCCAGCAAGCACGGCTTCACGGAGGCCGGGCTGACGGAGCTCTGGCCGCGGCTGGGCCGCCTGCCGGGCCTGCGCCTGGACGGCTTGATGGGCATGGCTGCGGCGGAGGGCGACGCGGGCGCGGAGTTCCGCCGCTTGCGCCGGTTGCGGGACCGGCTGGATCCGGAGCGCGGGCGGCTGCGCGAACTTTCGATGGGCATGAGCGGGGACTTTGAGGAGGCGGTCCGCGAGGGCGCCTCCCTGGTGCGCATCGGTACGTATCTCTTCAGCGAGGAAGCGGGGACCTGATGGACGAGCTGATCACCCTGGCGGCGCAGATCTACATCCTGATCATCATCGCGGCGGCCATCGTCAGTTGGATCGAGGTGGACCGGCAGCATCCGCTGGTCCAGTTCCTCCACAAGGCCACCGAGCCCGTGTTCCAGCGCATCCGCGAGCTGGTGCCGCCCATCAACGGGCTGGACCTCTCGCCGCTGTTCGCCCTGCTGCTGGTCAAGCTGGCCGAGAAACTGCTGAACCTGCTGCTCTAGGAACCGGGACCCATGAAGTACACGTCGAACGACATCCGCGGGGCGACCTTCAGCCGCCGCCTGCGGGGCGCGGACGAGGCCGAGCTGCGGGCCTTCCTGGACGGCGTGGCCGGCCAGCTGGAGCAGCTGGAGCGCGAGTTCTCCGCCTCCCAGGCCCGCTGCGCCCAGCTGGAGCGCGAACTGGAGCGCTACCGCAGCCTGGACCAGGGGCTGCGTGACACATTGCTGGAGGTGAAGACCACCAGCGAAGGCGCCCGGGAGGCGGCCCGCAAGGAGGCCGAGCTGATCGTGCGCGAGGCCGAGTTCAAGGCCGGTCAATTGTTGGCCGGCGGCCGCGAGGAGCAGCGCCGCCTGCGCTCCGATCTGGAGACGCTGCGCGAGCGCCGGGACAGTTTCACGCGGCGGATCCGCCACCTGTTGGAGCAGCAGCTGGAACTGGTGGACTTGTTGTCGCAGAGCGAACCGTCGGCGGACGCGCCGGCCGACCAGGAGGAACACCGTGCCGGACCCCCGTCCGACCTTTGAGCAGATGCGCGAATGCGCCGAGTACCTGAAGTCCTGGCTGGGCGCCCACGCGCCGCGCACGCTGGTGATCCTGGGCACGGGCCTGGGCGCGCTGGCCCGCGAGGCGGAGATCCTGGCCCGGCTGGAGTACGAGGAGATCCCCCACTTCCCCGTCAGCACCGTGGAGAGCCACCACGGCCGGCTGCTGCTGGCGCGCCTGGCGCCGGACACGGCGCCCGTGCTGGTGATGCAGGGGCGCTTCCACTACTACGAGGGGTGGAGCATGCAGCAGATCACCTTTCCCGTGCGGGTCTGCGGCCTGCTGGGGGTGGACCTGCTGGTGGTCTCCAACGCCTGCGGCTGCGTGAATCCGCAGTTCCGCAAGGGCCGGTTGATGGTGATGGAGGATCACATCAACCTGCTGGGCGACAACCCGCTCATCGGCGCCAACCTGGATGAGCTGGGTCCGCGCTTCCCCGACATGAGCGCGCCCTATGACCGCGGGCTGATCGCCCTGACCGAGGAGCTGGCCCTGGCGGCGCGCATTCCCCTGCACAAGGGCGTCTACGCCGCTGTGGCCGGACCCAACCTGGAGACCCGGGCTGAGTACCGCTTCCTGCGCGCCGTGGGCGCCGACGTGGTGGGCATGAGCACGGTGCCCGAGGTGATCGTCGCGCGGCACCAGGGCATGCGCGTGCTGGGCTTCTCCATCATCACGGACGAGGGCTTTCCCGAGGCCCTGCAGCCCGTGCGGCTGGACGAGATCCTGGCCGCCGCCGCCCTGGTGGAGCCGCAACTGACCAAGCTGGTGCGCGCCGTTCTGCGCCGCCTGGCCCCTTCCCCCGCCGCCTGAAGCCTGGAGTCCCCGTGAGCCGATTCGATCCCATCCCGCCCAACGTGAGCTTCCCCGCCCTGGAACTGGAGACCCTCCGCTTCTGGGAGGAGCGCGGGATCTTCCGCCGCAGCCTGGAGCAGCGCGCCGCCGCCCCCGACTGGGTGTTCTACGACGGCCCTCCCGGCACCAACGGCTCGCCGCACATGGGCCACATGCTGCACTCGGCCCTCAAGGACCTCTGGCCGCGCTACAAGAGCATGAAGGGCTTCCGCGTGCTGCGCCGGGCCGGCTGGGACACGCACGGGCTGCCCGTCGAGCTGGCCACGGAGAAGGCGCTGGGCCTGGCCGACAAGAGCGAGATCCCGGGCTACGGCGTGGAGGCCTTCCAGGGCAAGTGCCGGGAGACCGTGCAGCGCTTCAAGGCGGAGTGGGAGCAGAGCATCCGGCGCATCGGGCGCTTCGTGGACCTCGAGGACAACTACGCCACACTGACCCCCGACTACATCCAGAGCGACTGGTGGGTGATCCGGCAGATCTGGGACAAGGGCCTGCTCTACCGCGACGTGAAGATCATGCCCTACTGCGCGCGCTGCGGAACCAGCCTGTCCAACCACGAGGTGGCCCAGGGCTACAAGGACGTCACGGACCTGACCCTCACCGCGCGCTTCCGCCTCAAGGGCGAGGACTCCACCTACTTCCTGGCCTGGACCACCACGCCCTGGACCCTGCTGGGCAACGTGGCGCTGGCCCTGGGGCCGGAGGTGGAGTACGCCTTCGTCCGCCGCGGCGGCGACGTGCTGATCCTGGCCGTGGACCGGCTGGAGGCCGTGCTGGGCGAGGGTCCGCACGAGGTGCTGCGCCGGGTGCCCGGCCAGCAGCTGGAGGGCCTGGAGTACGAGCCGCTCTGGGACTTCTTCCAGGGACCGGACGCCGAGGGCCGCACGCCCCACTTCACCGTCGCCGACGCCTACGTCACCGCGGCGGAGGGCACGGGCATCGTGCACCTGGCGCTCTACGGCGAGGACGACTTCCGGCTGATCCGCGCCAACAACCTGCCCCGCGTGCAGCACGTGGACGACACGGGCCACTTCACGCCGGCCTGCGGGGACTACGCCGGCCGCTATTTCAAGGCCCCGGGCCTGGACGTGGAGATCATCCGCGACCTGGCCGGGCGCGGCCTGCTGCACGACAAGCACCGCCACGAGCACAGCTATCCGCACTGCTACAAGTGCGAGAACCCGCTCATGTATCACGCCAAGCCGTCCTGGTTCATCCGGACCACGGCCGTGCGCGAGGACATGCTGCGGGCCAACCGCGAGATCAACTGGATCCCGGCCAGCGCGGGCGAGGGTCGCTTCGGCGCCTGGCTGGAGAACAACGTGGACTGGGCGGTCTCCCGGGAGCGCTACTGGGGAAGCCCGCTGCCCATCTGGACCTGCGAGGAGGCCGGCGGCTGCGGACACAAGCTCTGCGTGGAGAGCCTGGCCGACCTGCAGGCCCACTGCGCCGAGCCCATCGGGACGGACTTCGATCCGCACATCCCGTGGATCGACGCGCTCGCCGTCGCCTGCCCGGCCTGCGGTCGGCCCATGAAGCGCGAGCCCTACGTGCTGGACTGCTGGTTCAACGCCGGCCTGATGCCCTGGGGCCAGTTCGGCTACCCGGCCACGCCGGGCTCCCGCGAGCGCTTCGCCAGCCAGTACCCGGCGGACTTCATCAGCGAGGGCCTGGACCAGACCCGCGGCTGGTTCTACACCATGCTGGCCGTCTCCACGATCCTCACCGGCACCAGCAGCTACCGCAACGTGATCTGCACGGGCCTGGTGGGCGACAAGGACGGCCGCAAGATGTCCAAGACGCTGGGGAACGTGATCCACCCGGCGGCGGTCATCGAGGCCTACGGCGCCGACGCCGTGCGCTGGACCTTCTACAACAGCCATCCCTGGAACTCCAAGCGCTACAGCGAGGAGGTGATCCGGGACGCCGTGAAGGAGATCCTGCTGCCCTACTGGAACATCTACTCCTTCTTCACGACCTACGCCAACCTGGACGGCTGGACGCCGGGCGCCGGCCTGAGCGAGCCCAAGAGCGAGCTGGACCGCTGGATCCTCTCCGCCACGGAGCGGCTCAACGAGCGCGTGAGCACGGCCCTGGACGCCTTCGAGGTGTTCACGGCCAGCGAGGCCATCGTGGACCACCTGGACGAGCTGTCCAACTGGTACATCCGCCGCAGCCGGGCGCGCTTCTGGAAGAGCGCGGACGACGACGACAAGCGCCGGGCCTACGACACGCTCTACCGCTGCCTGGGTGACCTGACCCGCATGCTGGCGCCCTTCCTGCCCTTCGTGACGGAGCACGTGCACCAGCACCTGCTGCGCCTGGCGGAGCCCGGGCTGCCGGAGTCCGTCCACCTTTGCGACTGGCCGGCCCTGGAGCAGGGGTGGCGCGATCCGCTGCTGGAGCGCGAGATGGACCTGGTCTACCACGCGGTGAAACTGGGCCGCACGCTGCGCTCCCAGCACCAGCTCAAGACCCGCCAGCCGCTGGCCAAGATGCTGGTGGTGGTGGGCCGCGAAGAGGACGACGGCTGCCTGCGCCGGATGGCCGAGCTGATCCGCGAGGAGCTCAACGTGCGCGACATCGAGATCAGCCGCGACGAGCACGAGCTGGTGGAGATCACGGTGAAGCCCAATTTCCGCACCCTGGGCAAGCGCTTCGGCGGGTCCATGAAGGAGGCCGCCGAGATCATCGGGGCCTGGGGCATGGCGGAGATCAGCGAGCTGGAGCACGGCCAGCTGCTGGACGTGCTGGGCCAGGAGGTGCGGCTGGAGGACCTGCTGATCCAGCGCACGGAGCGCGAGGGCCTGAAGGTCATCACCGAGCACGGCTTCACCATCGCGCTGGACACGGAGCTGACCCCCGACCTGCTGCTGGAGGGGCTGGCCCGCGAATTGATCAACCGCGTGCAGAATCTGCGCAAGGACAGCGGGCTGGAGATCAGCGACCGCATCGAACTGCTGCTCCTGGACGGCCCGGAACTGCGCGAGTTGCTGGCGGTCCACGGGGAGCGCGTGGCCCGGGAAACCCTGGCCGTGGACATCCGGCTCGTCAATGACGATACTCAGGAGCAGCTCAAAGACGTTACGTTGAACGAGGTGCGCACCGCCGTGGGCTTGCGACGGGCGGAGCGCTGAGGGTGGGTTGCCGGCAGGCGACAGGGAGGGTATGATGTCCCAGAACCAGTACTACACGACGGAGCAGCTCGAGGCCTTCCGGGAGATCCTGCTGGAGAAGCGTCGGGAAGCGTTGGAGGAATTGGACTACTGCAAGAAGGAGCTGGAGGAGGGTCTCTCCCAGGCCTCCGGCGACACCAGCACCTATTCCTTCCACATGGCCGACCAGGGCACGGACGCCCAGGAGCAGGAGAAGACCTTCATGTTCGCCTCGCGCCAGGGGAAGTTCCTGCAGACCGTGGACGCCGCCCTGGAGCGCATCGAGAAGGGCCGCTACGGAGTGTGTTCCGTCTGCAGCGGAAAGATCGACGAGGGTCGCCTGCGCATCGTGCCCACCGCCAAACTCTGCATCCACTGCAAAACCCCGGAAGAATAGTCGGAGTCGTCCCATCACACGCAGTCGAGCCCTTTGGATCCTTGGTGGCTGTTTCGTCAGCGACCAGCTTCTCAAGCTGGCCGTGCGCTCCTCCCTGTCCCCCGGGGAATCCGTCCGTGTGCTGGGGGAATTCCTGCGCTTCAGCCACGTGGAGAACCGCGCCGGCGTGATGGGCATCTCGCTGTTGCCCATGTGGGCGCTCACGCTGCTCAGCCTGCCCGCCGTGCTGTTCATGGGCTGGTGGCTCTGGCGCCAGCTGCCCTCGCAGGGCTGGCTGGCCCGCCTGCTGCCCTGGATCCTGGGCGGCGCCGCGGGGAACCTCTGGGACCGCGTGGTGCGGCACCGGGTCACTGACATGTTCGACGTGGACATCCCCGATGTGCACGTGCCGGCCTTCCAGCTGCTGGGTCTGCGCTTCGACGGCCTGTACCTGGAGCGTTGGTGGGTCTTCAACCTGGCGGACAGCTTCATTTTCGTCTGCATGATCTGGTTGCTGATCCTGGGCTTCACGGGCCGGTTGGAAGACGACACGGCCGCCGCGCCGGAGCCGGCGGAACCCGCCGACGGGAGTCAGGGGTGAGCCCGCGGGGCCGGGCATCCTTCGTGCGCTACGTCGCTTCGGGCCGCGCGCCCGTCCAGCCGGACGAGACGACGGTGGAGGAGATCCGCTTGACCATCGGCGCCAACCAGAGTCTGGAGCGCGTGGACCTCTGGCTGGCCCGCCAGATCCGCTTCGTCTCACGCACCTTCATCCAGCACATCATCGAGGAGGGCATGGTCCTGGCGGACGGCCAGCCCGTCGCCAAGCCCAGCCAGCGCATCGGCCCGGGGGACGAGTTGCTGGTGCGCGTGCCGCGGCGGCCGCGGCCGCAGATCCTGGCGGAGGACATCCCGCTCAGCGTCGTGCACGAGGATGAGCACCTGATGGTGATCGACAAGCCCACGGGCATGGTGGTGCATCCGGCGCGGGGAAATTTCAGCGGCACGCTGGTCAACGCGCTGATGAGCTACCTGGACGACCTGCCCGAGGAGGCCGGCGAGGAGTTCCGCCCGGGCATCGTTCACCGGCTGGATCGTGACACAACGGGACTGATGGTGATCGGCAAGACGCCCGAGGCCGTGCGCGAGCTGAGCCGCATGTTCCACGACCGGGAGATCCACCGCATCTACCGGGCGCTGGTCTGGGGAAGTCCGCGCCAGCTGCAGGGCACGGTGACCACGGGCATCGGGCGCGATCCGCGGGACCGGCTGAAGATGGCCGTGCTCGCGGAGCCCCTGGGCCGCCACGCCGTGACCCACTACAAGACCACGGCGCGCTTCGACTTCCTGTCCCTGCTGGAACTGAAACTGGAGACCGGGCGCACGCACCAGATCCGCGTCCACCTGCTGCATCTGGGGCACCCGGTCTTCGGCGACGCGGACTACGGCGGCCGCGACCCGCGCCGGGCCGGCTTCACGGGAGACCGCCAGAGTCGGGCCCACCGCTACCTGGATCTGATCCAGCGCCAGGCCCTCCACAGCTGGCGGATGGGCTTCCGTCATCCCATCGGCGGGCAGGAGCTGGAGTTCGAAGCCCCCTTGCCGCCGGACATGGCCGCCGTGTTGCAGGGCGAATCCCTGCAGGCCGGCCACGTGCCGGTCTCCTCAAGTTCGGCCTGGACCTGGGCGGAGGGCCACCACGGCCTGCCCGATTCCGGCCGGGCCCCGCTGCCGGACCCGGAACGGCCCAGCGAGAACCGCATCCGGGCGCGTCGCGGCCGCGTGTGAGCCGCCGGCCGCGCGCCCCTTGGCCCGCGGCACCCATTCTGTCGGCCCGGAAATCCCGCGGCCACCCATTGGAAGGAACCCAACCATGAATTTGAACCAGCGCAACCTGGCCCTCTACATCGACTTCGACAACATCGCCATCGGCTTCAAATCCAAGAACGGCGCCAAGCTGGACATCCGCATGGTGCTCAACCGCCTGCTGGAGAAGGGGCGGATCATCACCAAGCGCGCCTACGCCGACTGGCACTTCTACAGCAAGTACAAGGACGAGCTGCACGCCCATGGCATCGAGCTGATCGAGATCCCCAAGCGCAGCATGACGGGCAAGAACAGCGCGGACATCCGCCTGGTGGTGGACGCCATCGACCTGTGTCACACCAATCCGCACATCGACACCTTCGTGATCTTCTCCGGCGACAGCGACTTCAGTCCGCTGGTGAGCAAGCTGCGGGAGAACAACAAGACCATCATCGGCGTGGGCATGCGCGAGAGCAGTTCCAACCTGCTGGTGGACAACTGCGACGAATTCCTCTTCTACGAGAACCTGGGCGCCGAGGTGCAGCGCCAGGAGAGCACGCTGGGCAAGACCATCCCCAAGGACAAGCTGCCCAGCATGAAGCAGCTGGTTTCCGCCGTCAACGCGCTGCTGCGCGAGGACACGGAGGTGCTGCTGGCCAGCCTGGTCAAGGACACCATCAAGCGCAAGAACCCCTCCTTCAGCGAGAGCAGCCTGGGCTACGCCAACTTCGGCGAGTTCCTGGAAGACGCGGCGCGCTTCGACATCCTGGAGGTCACCCGCGACAAGACCCGCGGCGGCACCTGGGTGGTGACCAAGCTCAAGGGCCTCACCAAGTAGGTCGCGGGGTCTCCACTCTCACCACGAAGAACTTGAAGGGCGGAGAAGAACACGAAGAATTTTTGGGGGACTGGCGCCGAGCGGTGCTGGTCCCCCCTTTTCATGGTTGGTTGTGCAGCGTAGCGCCGGGCTCACCACTTGTTTGAACTACGTGATGCACGCCCCCATCCCGACCTTCCCCCGCCTTGCGGGGGAAGGAGCTGCACTGACCCATTGGACACCGCCAGTTGATCGTGAGGAAAGGAGCTGGTTATTCAGCACGAAATCTCCTTTTAGTGGAGTTGCTGCGCGGCGATAACCACTCAACTCATTCATCGTGTGCTTCTCCGACCTTCGTGATCTTCGTGTCCAAGTGAGAGTGTGACACAGAGTGAGGGGACTGCCACCGCGCGGCGACAGTCCCCTTAACTCGTCTTCGTGCTCTTCCCGGACCTTCGTGATCTCCGTGTCCAAGTGGGTGAATCCCGCGAGAGATCTAGCGCAGCTGGAAGACGGTCTCCACCAGGAAGGTGCGGTCGCTCTCGGCGTCGCCGTGGATCTCGCCGTCGCCGTCGCGGTCGGCGTAGGTGGTGCGCCAGTCCAGGCGCATCACGGCGCCGGGCGCCAGCTCGTAGCCGATGCGGTAGCCGTGGATGGTCTGCGGTGTCTTCAGGTCGAAGAGCGACTCGGCGCCCACCTGGGTGTAGTAGGCGGACAGCTCCTTGAGCTTGGGCACCTTGGCCATGTTCAGACCGGCGTCGGCCCAGAGGCTGTTCCAGTCGTCCACGTTGCCGTCGTCGGGCTTCATGGTGTTCCAGGCGACGTTGGCCGTGATGATGTTGAAGAGCGAGAGGCGCGCGTCGGCGTAGAGGCCCTTCATGGCCGGCGCGTTCTTCAGCAGTTCCTCCTTGGTGAACAGGCTGTCGCCGAAGAGCTGGGTGCGCTCCACGTCATAGGTGCGGTTGAAGAAATCGCCGATGAACTGCTCGCCCCAGACCCGGTACTCGGCGCCGGCTGTGAGCCAGTTGAAGGGCCGCCAGGAGACGCCCGGCGCCCAGCCGCTGCCGTAGCCCGTGAACTTGGCCACCTGGAAATAGGCGTCGAGCTTGGGCAGGATCTCGTAGCTCAGGTCTGCGCCCATGGCCTGCAGACTCTCCTCGGCCTTGCTGTAGTCGATGGGCGGCTGGGTCAGCCACTCGTCGCCCGGATAGCCGGCGGACTGGCGCATGCGCTCCCAGAGGTCGGGGTTGGAGGCCAGCTCCGTCTGCAACTCGTGCCAGGTGTCGTATTCCGCGCCGTCGTCGTGGTCGGCGTAGCGGTCCAGTTGGTCGGGCACGTCGTCCTCGTCCACGTCGGCCATCCCGGCGTAGAGGTTGCCGTCCTGCACGAAGGAGGCGCCCACCCGCAGTTTGCCGATCACCGGATAGCTGGCGCGCAGGCCCAGCAGGCCCGGGCTGTCCAGCTCGCGGAAATTGGCCAGGAAGCCCTCGATCTGCGGCTTGCCGATGCGGATGTCGAATTCGCCGCCCACCCGGCGGATGGACGGGTACTGCACGCTGTTGGCGTAGTGCCGGACCAGCATGCCGTAACCCAGGGTCACGTCGTCCAGGGAGCCGGCCTTGAGGTAGAGCGGATCGCCCTTATGCGCCCAGCGCAGGTAGTAGATCTTGTCGATCAGGTCCTTGCCCTCGTCCCAGTCCGACTTGCGGATCTTGCCGTCCTGGTCGAAGAACAGGGTCAGGTCCAGGGCGATGCCCAGTTTGCCGATGGGGATCTCGGGGCGCAGGGCGATTTGGGTCCAGGTCTGGCCGTCCATGGTGACGGCGCCGATTCCCATGGCCGCGCCCCAGCTGTCGCCCGCCGGGGCCGGGGCGGCGTCCTGGGCCAGCAGGGGCAGGACCCCGCCGAGCAGCGGAAGCAACCAAGTGTGTCTCATCATGGCCTCGCGATTTGTCCGCCTAGTGTGTGACAGGCGGCAAGATACCTCACGGTGGACTCAATGCGAAGCCGCGCGGTGCTGGGCCGCGGGGGCCGGGCGGGCGGGAAAAACGCAAGCTGCCGCAGGAGCAGCCACCTTGGGGAAGGGGCCGATCGCGCGGCAGGTCGCGGGTGTCACATCAATCGAATCGAAGGGGTCTTGTCAGAAGCTGATGTTCCAAAGGCGGTCCATCAGGCGCTCGCTGATCTGCTCGGCCAGTTCGCGCTGGAAGTAGCGGCCCTCGTCCACCTTGGCGAAGATCTCCACCAGGCGGCTGTCCTTCTCCTGGTCCAGCAGGGGCTGCTGTTTGGCGCGGGGGTTCACCGGGATGCGCACCAGGTGGCGCAGGTCGTCCCGTTCCTCCCGCACGGCCTGCAGCCGGGCTTCCAGGGTGCGCTTCTGCAGTTTGAACCGGCGCAGGGCGCTGGACAATTGCTGGGGGTCGGTCGTCGTGGGGGCGAGCGTGCTGCGGACCATTTTTCCTCCTGCTGCTTTGGCGAAGAAGCGTAAGTGCAAGGTCCGTGCCAGCAATTCGAAACTTCGGAAGTTCCAGGTTTGGCTGGTGGTCAAGTGCAAGAAAGCCAACAGGATCGCTGCGCGGACAAGCGCCGCCCAGCCGGGCCGCGCGGCGCGTTCAGCCGGGCCGGGACCCCCCGGCCCCCGGGAGTGACACCCAGGCGTAGCAGCCTTGCCCCGAAATGCGGCCAAGCCTGCCGCTTACGGCCCGCGGCGCCCGTGCCGGGGCTGAACCCTGCCCCCCCGCTTGCCGATCACTACGTTGCGGCCCGGGCTGATCTCCATCCACGGAAGGACGATGGGCGAACCCTTTCGCGACTACTATCAACTGTTGGGCGTGGAGGCCTTCGCTGGCGCGGAGGAGTTGAAGCGCGCCTGGCATCGGCTGGCCAAGCAGCTCCATCCGGATCGCAATCCGGAGGATCCGCTGGCCGAGCAGCGCTTCAAGCAGGTGCAGGCGGCCTACCGCACCCTGACGGAGCCCGAGTTGCGCGTGCGCTACGACGAGATCTACTCGCGCCGCAGCCGGCGCGCCCGGCCCACCACGCCTCCGCCCAAGCGCGGCCAGACGGACAACCCGGCGGGCCCGCGGCCCGGGATGGGCAGTCCGCCGCCTCCGCCGCCGGAGGAGCGCGCCCGGCCCCGGGAGACCCTGCGGCCCCAGCCCGGCGCGGATCTGCGCATGGTGGTCCAACTGCCGCTGGAGCGCTTCACCGGCGGCGGACGGCTGAGCATCCAGCCGCTGGGCCAGTCGCCCTTCGAACTCACTCTGCCCCTGAACCTGCTGGTGGGCGACGAGCTGGTGGTCCCCGGCCGCGGGGCGCCTGGCCGGCACGGTGGCGCGTCCGGTCGCCTGATCGTGGAGATCCGGCCCCAACTGCCCGAGGGGTGCCGGCTGGAGGGCACGGATCTGGTGCTGGAGCTGGAGCTGGACGCCCTGCTGCTGATGACGGGCGGCACGGCCCTGCTGAAGCATCCCGCCGGCCGGAGCCTGGAATTGCGGCTGCCCGCGGGTGCCCAGGTGGGGCAGCGCCTGCGGTTGCGCGGCCAGGGCCTGCAGGACCGCCAGGGCCGGGGCGATCTGGTGGTGGAAGTGAAGGTGCGGATCCGCCCGGCCACGGGCTTCCGCACCCGGCGGCTGGCGGAGAAGCTGCGGCGGCTGCTGAACGACGGGGCCGAGGACTGAGCCGGCGTATGGCGCCGGCCCCCTGAGCAGGCGGGCTCAGCCGAAGAGCTTACTCGAGAGCGGATAGCGCCGGATGATCCACAAATAGGCCAGGTGGTAGACGGGCCAGATCAGGTTGTAGGCCAGCACTTCCGCCAGCAACCCCAGTCGGTGGCTGCCCGTTCGCAGCTCCACCCACTCGTGCAGCGCCAGTCCCGGGACCATCCAACTGGGGAAGATGTCGGCGATCCAGATCTCGTCGGGTTCGCCCGTGACGCTGTCCACCCCGGGCATGCCGGAGCCCGGCACGCCGTAGCAGTGGAAGCGATAGGGGTTCCAGGCGAACACGCGGATGACCATGAGGCAATGTCGGCAAGCCCGGGCGGCATCTTCAACCGGATTGCGCGCGGAGGGCGCCCTGGCTACATTGATGCGCCGCTTCAGCCCGCCCCGCCGCTCCGGGCGGCGCCCTTCCCGGGGAAGCGGAACAGGCCAGGTCCGAACGACTCCTTTTTCCTGGGAGACCCCCCCCGATCATGACGGCGCCACGCTTGAGCATCCTGGTGGTGGACGACGAGCGCGCCGTGCGCGAAGTGGTCGGCGACCTCCTGCGGGAGATGGGCCACGTCGTGGTCCTGGCCGGGGACGGCGAAGAGGCGCTGCGCAAGCTGGACGAGCAGGATTTCCAGCTGGTGCTCTCCGACGTGCGCATGCCCCGGCTGGACGGCCTGCAACTGCTGGACGCGGTGATCGAGCGCCATCCCGGCACGCGCATCCTGCTGTTCACCGGCTACGGGACCATCCAGGACGCCGTGGCGGCGATCAAGCGCGGCGCCATGGGCTACATCACCAAGCCGGTGGACTTTCCCGCCCTGATGGAGGAGATCACCCGACTGGCCCACGACCTCAGCCTGACCTCCTCGGGCGCCCAGTTGATGAACGAGATGCTGCGCCGGCACCAGGAGGGCCTGCCCCTCAGCCGCAACCGGCGCATGAACAACCTGGTGCAGCTCACGGTGAGCCGGATCGCTGAATCCCAGGCCAGCGTGCTGATCACCGGGGAATCCGGCACGGGCAAGGAGCTGATGGCGGCGCTGATCCACCGCTTCTCGCCGCGCCGGGACGGTCCCTTCGTCAAGCTCAGCGCCGCGGCCATTCCCGAGAGCCTGCTGGAGAGCGAGCTCTTCGGGCACGTCAAGGGCGCCTTCACCGGAGCCGTGCGCGACCGGCGGGGCCGGGTGGCGGAGGCTGACGGCGGCACGCTCTTCCTGGACGAGATCGGCGAGATCCGGCCGGCCCTGCAGGCCAAGCTGCTGCGCGTGCTGCAGGAACGCGAGTTCGAACCCGTGGGCAGCACGCGCACCTGCCGCGTGGACCTGCGCCTGATCACGGCCACCAACCGCGACCTGCCCGCCGAGATCGCCGCCGGCAACTTCCGCCCCGACCTCTACTACCGGCTGAACGTGCTGGACATCCACCTGCCGCCGCTGCGCGAGCGCCGGGAGGATCTGCCCGAATTGGTGGACTTCATCCTGGAGCGTCTCTGCCGCCGGGCGGAGCGTCCGCTGCCCCGGCCCACGGAGGCCCTGCTGGCCCGGCTGGCGGAGCTGGACTGGCCGGGCAACATCCGCGAGCTGGAGAACGTGCTCGAGCGCTGTCTGCTGCTGGGCCGGGACGAGGAACTGGACCTGAGCCACCTGCCCGAGGAGTACCGGCAGAACGCCCGCCCGGGCCGCGTCGTCCCGGGCTCGCTGGCGTCGCTGGCCCAGCTGACCCTGGACGAGGCCCGCGAGCACTTCGAGCACGAACTGCTGCTCCAGGTGCTGGAGGAGGAGTGCGGCAACGTCTCGGCCTGCGCGCGCCGGTTGGGAATTGCCCGGAAGAACTTGCAGATCAAGTTGAAACGCCTGGGCATCGAAGCGCTGGGCTTTCGCGCGGGGCGGGAATCCGGCCGGCCGCTGCCGGAGCGCTGAAGGTCCGCCTCCGGGTTGCCGATACCTCCTGTCGTCCCCTATGTCACCACGCTTGAAGCAGGATCAGATTGACAGTGGCACAAACACGGATCTATCTCATCAGCAGCGACGCCGCCTGGGCGGACCGGATGGCCGGCCTGGTCCACGACGAAGGGCTGGGGAAGGCGATGTTTTTTCCGGTGGGCAAGGGCGCCCTGGCCGCCTACCGCGAGGCGCAGCCCGAAGTGGTGATCTTCGACCTGCGCCAGGAGAGGCGCGACGTCACCGTGGCCCTGACCATGATCCGCGAGATTTTCCCGCGCATGGCGACGGGGGGCGTGGTGGTGATCGGCGCGGCGGACCCGGCGGACCGGGAGTCCCTGCGCCAGGAACGCGAACAACTCAACCGCATCCAACTGGCCGAGTACCTGCCGCGCAACACGCCCGAGGACTTCCTGCTGGAGCGCCTGCACGCCCTCAAGCAGCGGGCGGAGGAATTCCTGCGCCAGGATACACCGGCTCCGGCCCACCGCGAGTCGCCGGAACCCTTCATCCCCGAGGCGCCCGTCGCGCCGCGTCCGGCCCCCGTGCGGACGGCGCCGCCCCCGGCCCCCGGCGAACCCGTTCCCTGTCTGGTGAAGGTGCTGCTCAGCCGCGCGGACCTGCAGGCGAACCTGCTGCAGGACCTGGCGGACCTGGGCGCCGAGCCGCTGGTGGTGGACGACTCGCGCAACGTCGCCGCGCTGGGCGCGCTGCCGGATTTCCTCATCGTGGACGGCGGGAGCGCCGAGCAGCACGCCAGTTTCCTGACCCAGCTGCGCCGCCAGTATCCCGGCTTGCGGATCATCCAGCTGCCCGACGAGGGCGACAAGTCCCTGCGCCGCCTCTCCAAGGACATCAGCGCCCTGCTGACGCCCGCCAGCGCGCCCCACGGCGGGCAGGACCAGGTGGCCCAGGCCATCCGCCGGCGCGTGCTGCCCGACGAGAGTCCGGGAGCGGTGCCCATCCTGCTGCTGGTGGAGGATGAGCAGAACATCCGCGAGCTGACCGCGCACTATCTGCTGTTGCAGGGCTACGAGGTCTACCAGGCCGAGGACGGCCAGGAGGCCATGACGGTCTTCCGGGCGCGCACGCCGGACATGATCCTCAGCGACGTCTACATGCCGCGCATGAACGGATTCAAGCTCCTGCTGGAGGTCAAGAACTGGGCGCCGGACCTGCCCATGCTGATGATGACCGGCTACAGTTCCGCGACCCAGGTGCTCAACACCTCGAAATACCGCAACGTGACCTTCCTGCCCAAACCCTTCCGCTTGAGCGAGCTGGGAGAGCGCATCCGGGCCATGCTGGGAGCGATCCGATGATCGAGAGCCGCAAGCTGGACCACGAGCGCCGCCAGCGGATCCTGGAGCGCATCTCCACGCTGGACACCCTGCCCTCGCTGCCCCGGGTGGTGTCCGAGATGCTGCGCCTGCTGGCGGAGGACGACTACAGCATGGAAGAGCTGATGGAGCTGGTCCAGCAGGATCCGGCCCTGACGGCGCGCGTGCTGAAACTGGCCAACAGCGCCATCTACGGGCGGCCGCGGCAGATCGACAGCCTGCAGCAGGCCATGGTGATCCTGGGCGGCAAGGAGCTGCACCGGCTGGTCACCACCATCTCCGTGATGCGCTCCTTCGACGACATCTTCGCCAAGGACCGCATCCTGGACAAGGAACTCTTCTGGTCGCACTCCGTGGGCACGGGGGAACTCACCCACCGGGTGGCCAGCTACTTCAACCTGGAATTCCGCGGGGTGGACTTCACGGCCGGCCTGCTCCACGACGTGGGCAAGGTGGTGCTGGACCAGCATTTCCACGCCGAGTTCCGGGACTGCCTGGAACTGACCAACCGCCGCGGGCTGCCGCTCTTCGAGGCCGAGACCAAGCTGCTGGGGCTGGATCACGCCGAGGTGGGCGCCGTGCTGGCCGCCAAGTGGGAGCTGCCCGACAGCCTGCGCTCGGCCATCCGCAACCACCACTGCATGGATTCCAAGGACCCCCACGCGCTGCTGGTGGCCTGCGTGCGCCTGGCCAACCACCTGGTGAAGGACGAGGCCATGAGCTGCCTGGGCGAGGACAACCTCTGGCAGATCGAGATGGACCCGGCCTGGCAGATCCTCAGCGAGGCCCGGCACCAGCAGGAGATGCAGGAGCGCACCTCCGCCCTGGAACAGATCCGCGAAGGCATCCAGGCCGCCCGGGACCGCGTGCGCAGCCTGGTGGGCGAGATCACGCGCTGACGTGTTCGTGCCGAACGCCAAGCAACCCAGGGCCGCCCGCGCGGCCCTTCCTCATTCCGGCGGCGGCCTGTTACCTTGGGCCATGCACCCTCCGCTTGTCCTGCGATCCCCCTATCTGCTGGCCCCCATGGCGGGCTTCACCACGTCCGGCGTGCGCCGTCTGCTGCTGGAGCAGGGCGCGGGCGCGGCCAGCACCGGCCTGGTGGACGCCGAGGGTCTGGCCCGTCAATCCCCGGGGAGCCTGCGCCGCGCCGCGCGGGAGGCCGCGCCGGGCCCGCAGATTCTCCAGCTCTTCGCCAACCAGCCCGAGATCCTGAGGCAGGCCGCGGCCCTGGCCGCGCCGCTGGGCTTCCAGGGCGTGGAACTCAACCTGGGTTGTCCGGCCGCGCCGCTGGTGGCCCGGGGCTGCGGCGGGGCGCTGCTGGGCCGTTGGCCCGAGCTGCGCGAGCTGCTCATGGTGCTGCGCGATGCCTCCGGTCTGCCGGCCGGGATCAAGTGCCGCAGCGGCCAGCTGCCCGGCGACGGGCAGTTCCTGATCCTGCACGAACTGGCCGCCGAGGCGGGGCTGGACTGGTTCTGCCTGCATCCGCGCTCGCTGTCGGGGGCCTATGTAGAACAGCCGGACTGGAGCCTGCTGGACCACCTGCCGGCCGGCGGACCGCGGCTCTGGGCCGTGGGCGATCTGCGCACGGCGGCGGAGGCCCAGGCCGCCCTGGCCGCGCACCCGGGCCTCGAGGCCGTGCTGATCGGGCGGGCCGCCCTGACCCTGCCCTGGATCTTCCGCCTCTGCCGGGGCGAGGCGGCCCCGGCCCCGCGGGAAGGGGCCGAGCTGCTGGCCGCGCTGCTGCGCTCGCTGGTGGCGGATCTGGACTGGCAGGAGGCGCGCCGCCTGCTGCCCGGGCTGCTGGGACACCTGGGGCTGCCCGCCGACGAGGCCGCCGCCTTCCGGCTGGCCGACCGGCGCCGGCTGCCCGAGTGGATCGATCTGCTGGAGCGGCAGCTGGCCGAGGGACCGCCGCCGCCCATCACAGGCAATCCCTTCCTGCGCTGATGGCGGGAAGCGCGGGCCGGGATTGAATCTCCGGCCCTTTCACGCCGATCATGATTGCTGCCGCCGGGACGACTCCGCGGCGGGGACGGGTTCCGGACCATCAGCCAGACAGGAGCTGACATGCACGTCTTTGATCGCCGACAATTGGAGCAGATGCGCGGCATGAATCCGGAGCTCGAGCGGAGATTCAAGCAGTTGCTGGCGGGACACGACGAGACCAGCGAGAGCGGCGGCGCCTTCGTGCCGGCCGCCGACGTGGTGATGGGCCGCGGCGAGCTGGTGGTGGTGATGGAACTGGCCGGCCTCAAGCGGGAGGACATCCGCCTGGGCGCCGGCGAGGGCGAACTGGTGATCCAGGGCACGCGCCGCGAGCCGGTGGAGTTCGAGAAGGACCGCTACCTGACCCTCGAGATCCCCGTCGGCGAGTTCGAGCGGCGCATCCAGCTGCCCGCGGGCCTGCTGATGGATCAGGTGGCGGCCCAGTATCGCGACGGCTTCCTGGTGGTCCGCATCCCGCGGCAGGACGGCGGCGTGGTGGACTGGAGCGAGGAGGACGGGCAGTGAGAACCGAGTTGCCGGAAGCCGTGGAGAGCAAGACCCCGGTCGTCATCCCCGAGATCCTGCACCTGTTGCCGGTCACGGACGTGGTGGTCTTCCCGGGCGTGATCCTGCCCCACGTGATCAACGATCCGCGCCAGATCCACGCCGTGCAGGAGGTGCTGCGCGGCGACCGCCTGCTGGCGATCTTCCTCAAGCAGGAGAACGACGAGAACGGCCGCCTGGCCCCGGTGGGCAGCGCGGCCCAGATCCTCAAGATGTTCAGCGTGCCCGACGGCTCGATGGGCCTGCTCCTGCAGGGCGTGGGCCGCCTGAGTTTCCGCGAGGTGGTTTCGCGCAGCCCCAATCTGCTGGTGCGCGTGGAGCGTCACACGGAGGACCTGCGGACCAACGTGCGCACGGAGAGCTACCGCAAGGCCCTGCTCAAGGCCTTCGACGACTACTGCCAACTCAACACCTGGGTGGGCGAGGATTTGCGCCAGTCCCTGCGCTCCGTCAAGGATCTGGGCCGGCTGGCGGACCTGGTCAGCGCCAACCTCAACTTCAGCGTGGAGGATCGCCAGCGCGTGCTGGGCGAGCTCAACGTGGGCGAGCGGGCCAAGACGGCGCTCAAGCTGCTGCGCCGCGAGGTGGAACTGGCCGAGCTCTCGCGCAAGATCCAGGACGACCTGGCCAACGCCATGGACCGCAACCAGAAGGAATACTACCTGCGCGAGCAGCTCAAGGTGATCCGCCACGAGCTGGGCGAGGACGAGGACGCCCAGGTGGAGCTGGAGGAGCTGCGCCGGCGCTTCGCGGCCGAGGACCTGCCCGCGCCCGTGCGCGAGGCCGGCCAGCGCGAGGTGCGCCGGCTGGGCCGGATGAACACGGCCTCCGCCGAGTACGGCGTGGCCCGGACCTACGTGGATTGGCTGGCCCAGTTCCCGTGGAACGAGCGCGACCGTGACCGGCATGACGTGGGCCGCGCCCGGCGCGTGCTGGACCGCGACCACTTCGGCCTGGAGGCGGTCAAGGAGCGGATCCTCGAGTACATCGCCGTGCGCAAGTTGACCGGCGGCGGGCGCAAGAGCCCGATCCTCTGCTTCGTGGGCCCGCCCGGCGTGGGCAAGACCAGCCTGGGCAAGTCCATCGCCGAGTCCCTGGGCCGCCGCTTCGTGCGCCTGGCGCTGGGCGGCGTGCACGACGAGAGCGAGATCCGCGGCCATCGCCGCACCTACGTGGGCTCCATGCCCGGGCGCATCGTGCAGAAGCTGCGCGAGACCGGCTGCATGAACCCGGTCTTCATGCTGGACGAGATCGACAAGCTGGGCGCGGACGTCAAGGGCGACCCCTCCGCCGCGCTGCTGGAAGTGCTGGATCCGGCCCAGAACCACACCTTCGCCGACCACTACCTGGAAGTGCCCGTGGACCTGAGCCAGGTGATGTTCATCGCCACGGCCAATCAGCTGGAGCGGATTCCCAGCCCGCTGCGCGACCGGATGGAGATCATCCAGCTGCCCGGCTACCTGCCCACGGAGAAACTCGAGATCGCCCGGCGCTACCTGGTGCCGCGCCAGCTGGAGGCCTCGGGCCTGGACAAGTCGCAGTTGTCCTTCCAGCCGGAGGGCCTGCGCGTGATCATCGACGAGTATACGCGAGAGGCCGGCGTGCGCCAGCTGGAGCAGCGCGTGGGCTCCGTGGCGCGCAAAGTGGCGCGCCGGGTGGCCGAGGGCGAGGCGCTGCGCCTGCGCGCGGGTCGCGCCACGGTGCGCGAACTGCTGGGCAACAAGCGCATCCTGCCCGAGACGGCCAACCGGGCCCCGGAGATCGGCGTGGCCACGGGCATGGCCTGGACGCCCTTCGGCGGCGCGCTGATGTTCATCGAGGCCACGGCCATGCCGGGCAACGGCGGGCTGCGCCTGACGGGCAGCCTGGGCGAAGTGATGCGCGAATCCGGCGAGATCGCGCTCAGCTTCATCCGCAGCCACGCCGACGAACTGGGCGTGCCCGCGGACTTCAACCGCGGCACGGACCTGCACCTGCATTTCCCCGAGGGCTCCACGCCCAAGGACGGACCTTCGGCGGGCGTGGCCATCGCGGCCTGCCTGGTCAGCCTGCTCAGCGGGCGGCCGCTGCGCCACGACGTGGCCATGACCGGCGAGCTGAGCCTGCGCGGCAAGGTGCTGCCCATCGGCGGCCTGCGCGAGAAGGTGATGGCCGCGCATCGCGCGGGGATCCGCGTGATCCTGGCGCCGCGGGACAACTTGAAGGACGTGGAGGAGATCCCGGAGGAGATCCGCGCGGAGCTGGAGATCCACGGCCTGGACCGCGTGGAACAGGCTCTGGAACTGGTGCTGCTGCCTGCGGCGGACGCCAGGGCCGGCCGGCAGCGCTGAGGCCGGGCGAACGGACACGACACGAAACGGGCGGCCTGGGCCGCCCGTTTGCTTTGCAGGAGGAGCGCCGGTCCGGGGGATCAGCGCAGGGCCTCGGCCACCAGCGTGGACAGCGAGGCGATGGAGAAGGGTTTCTCGATGAAGCCCTTTACGCCGGGCAGCTCGAGCAACCCGCCCTGTTGGGAGCGCGTGTAGCCCGAGCAGAAGATCACGTGCGGATCCGGCCGGAGGCCGCGCAGCTCCTGGAGCAGCTCCACGCCGGACATGCCGGGCATCAGCACGTCCAGGAAGTACAGGTCGGCCGCGGCGGGCTCGTGTCTCACGGCCTCCAGGACCTCCTGCCCGGTCTCGAAGGTCCGCACCTTGTAATGCAGGCTCTCCAGGATGCGGCGCAGCATGTCGCGCAGCACGGGGTCGTCGTCCACCACCCAGATCTGCGCCGTGGGGGAATCGCCGGCGCGCCGGGCGGGCGTGCTGGACTCGGCTCCCTCCGCCCGCGGGATCGGGAAGTGCAGGCGGATGCGCGTGCCGAAGCCCACCCGGGACTGGATCTCCACCCGGCCGCCGTGGCGCTGGAGGATGGCGTAGACCATGGCCAGGCCCAGGCCGCTGCCCTGGCCCTTGGCCTTGGTGGTGAAGAAGGGATC
Organism: Candidatus Delongbacteria bacterium; assembly: GCA_041675285.1. NCBI lineage: Bacteria > Candidatus Delongiibacteriota > Candidatus Delongbacteria bacterium. Next base: position 75,272 of record JBAYTZ010000010.1, on the reverse strand, counting down.
GAAGACCCGGGGCAGCATGTCCTCGGGGATGCCCGCCCCCGTGTCCTGGATCTCGAATTCCAGCCAGGGTCCGCCCACGGCCGCCTCCCCGCCGCCCGGGCCCTCGGCCTCCAGGTGGCGCAGCCGCGTGCGCACGCTGATCACGCCGCTCTCGCCCGTGGCGTCCACGGCGTTGAGCAGCACGTTGAGCAGCGCCTGGCCCACCTGCAGCGGGTCGGCCAGGATCCGCGGCAGGCCCGCGGTGAACTCCTCCTCCAGCCGCACGCCCGGCTTGAGGCCGCGCCGGAACAGGTCCAGGGTCTGGGTCACCACCGGATTGGGATCGATCAGCTCCAGCGTGTCGTTGTCGCGCCGGGCGAAGCCCAGCAGCTGGCGCGTGAGCTGGGCGGCCATCCCCACGGAGCGCTCGATGGTGTCCAGCGGCTCGTCCGCCTCGGGGTGGCGCTCCAACTGGCGGCGCAGGAACTGGGTGTTGCCCAGGATGCCCGAGAGGATGTTGTTGAAGTCGTGCGCCAGTCCGCTGGCCAGGCTGCCCACCGAGTCCATCTTCTGGGACTGGATGAGCTGGTTGCGCAGGGCGCGGCGCTCGCTGACGTCCTCCAGCAGGAAGACCACGTCCGTCAACACGCCGGCCTGGTTGCTCACGGGCACGGTGGTGGCGGAGATGTGCCTGATGGTGGAATCGTCGAACAGCGAGGGCGGCAGGGCCAGCTCCTCGATGCGTCCGCTCTCCCGGCGCAGGGTCTGGATCCAGAGGGCATGCAGCTCGGGAATGTCCCGCAGGAGCCGGTTGAACACGTGCTCCCCGCGAACCTCCCCGTCCGGCAGGCCCAGCAGGCGCGCGAAGACCGGGTTGTGGTGACGCACCCGGCCACCGGGCTCGAGGATCACCAGCCCCACCGGCAGCTGGGCCAGCAGGTTCTCCAGGAAGACCAGGCGGCCCTGGTTCTCCAGCTCCAGCCGCCGCCGATCCGTGTCGTCCGCCAGGCTGCCCTCGATGGCCTCGCCTCCGGGCGTGTGGCTGGCGGAGATGCGGAGCTCCAGCATGCGGCCGTCCGTGCTCAGCGTGGTGGCGTGGGCCTCCACCACCGAACCGTCCCGGCTCAACTGCTCCAGGAAGGCCTGGCAGGCCCGCTCGCTGCCCCAGATCCGGCGCGAATCCACCGGATCCTCGGGCCCCAGGCCCAGCACGCGCCGCAGGTAGGGGTTGGCAGCCTCCACCACCCCGTCCAGGCTGAGGCGGAACAGGCCGATGCCCGCGTTCTCCACCAGCGAGCGGTAGCGCGCTTCGGAGTCGGCGATGCGCCGCACCAGCTCGACCTGGGCCAGCAGGGCCGCGGCCTGACCGGCCAGGATGCTGATGATCTCCAGGTCGCTTTCGGAGAAGGGCCGCTCCAGCGGACGCGTGATGGTGATGGCGCCCAGCACGCGGTCCCCGGCGCTGAGCGGCACGCTCATCAGGACTTCGCTGACCTCTTCCGGCGTGCCCGGCACCTGGACCACCAGCTCGCTGCTCTCGGGATCGTTGACGATGGCCGCGCGGCCGGTCTGCACCACGTGGCCCGTCAGACCCGTGCCCAGCGGGATCTCGAAAGTCATGGTGACGTCCGAGTAGTTGGGGTCGTCGGTGAAGAGCGGGATCAGGCGGTCGCCGTCCGCGTGCAGGCCGTAGATGGTGGTGTCGTTGGCGGCCACCAGGTTGTGGCTGGCCCGGGTGATCTCCTGCATGATCTGCTGGATGTCGGAGGCGCCGGCCATCTTGCGCGAGATGTCCAGCACGGTCTGCAGCCGCTCGGCCAGTTCCCGGCTGTCCGGGCGGCCGCGCTCCTCCATCCGCACCAGCAGGTCGTCGCCCTCCGCTAGCACGGTGCAGTTCACGTCCAGCGGGCCGCTGTCCCGCAGGAGCTGGCAGAGTTGGAGCTCCCCGGCGTGGGGCGGCGGCTGCAGCAGCGTCGCGACGTCCAGTCCGGCGAGCTCCTCGGCCCCGCGGCCGATCAGCTCGTGAAAGCGCGGGCTGGACAGGGTGACGCGCCCGGACTTCAGCAGCAGGACGGCTTGTCCGCCCCGCAGAATCGCCTCGTGAAGCAGGTTGCCCACAGCTGTCCTTTCTGGAGCCTCGCTCCCCGGTAGCGCTTGATCAGGGCTTTCAACGCGCCAAGTCTTCGCGTCTTTCTTTGCTGGCTCAAAGAAAGACGCCCAAAGAAAGAGCCTTTTCTCAACGGCCAGAGTCAGGCCACCTCGCGGTGGCCTTCCGCTGGCCGGAGTTTGGGCTTCCTGCAACCGCGTAGTTGGTTCCGGACGGCCGGTCAGGCCTGACGCCGTCACCACCAGGTTTTGGTTCAGGCCTGCGGCCTTCACCTCACCAAACAGACGCAATCTTGGTCTTTATGACTCTTCGACTCTGTGTCTCTGTGCCTCTGTGGTGGAGGGTCGAGTCGGGCTAGCCGATGGGCGTGCCCGGCGGGACGTCCCCGGGGTTCACCAGCGCGAGCCCGTTCGGCCCTTTGGCGGCCAGCAGCATGCCCCGGCTGACGATGCCGCGGATCTTCGCGGGTTCGAGATTGCGGACCACGCAGATCATCCGGCCGGGCAGCCCCTCCGGCGCGTGGTCCAGCGCGATGCCCGCCACGATCTGGCGCGGCTCGGCGTCGCCGCAGTCGATCTCCAGCCGCAGCAGCTTGTCCGCGCCGCTGACGCGCTCCGCCGTGAGGATCCGCGCCGCCACCAGCTTGGCGCGGCCGAACTCGGCGAAGCCGATCAGGCCCTCGTCCGCCGCCGGAGTCGAGGCCGGCGCGGCGGCCGGCGCGGCCACCGCGGCCGGCACCGGCGCGCTCGGTGCCGCGAGCCCGGGCACGGGCGCCAGGGCGGCCAGAAAGACCTCCTCGTCGATGCGCGGGACCAGCGGGTCGCCGTGCTGGATCCGGCGCACGCCGATCTCGTGCCAGGCCAGGTCCGCCAGGGTCGGCGTGCCCGGGATGCCCAGGCGCTCCAGCAACCGGGCGCAGAGCTCGGGCATCACCGGGGCAAGCAGGCAGGCCGTCAGGCGCAGCACCTCGGCCATGTCGGCCAGGACCGGGCCGGCGGCGGCCCGATCGGCCTTGACCAGCTTCCAAGGCGCGGTCTGCTCCATCCACTGGTTGCCCAGTTTGAGCAGGCCGAAGACCTGGTCCACGATTCCGTAGAGATCGCCGCGCTGCAGCTGGGCGGGCAGCCCGGCCAGCAGGGCCTCGGCGGAGCGGCGCAGGACTCCCTCTCCCGTGCCGCCCTGGGCCGGGGGCAGCTGCCCGTCGAAATGCCGCGCCGCGAGATTTGTCACACGGCTCAGCAGGTTGCCCAGGTCGTTGGCCAGGTCCGTGTTGATCCGCTTCACCAGCAGCTCGGGGCCGAAGGACGAGTCGTTCCAGGGCACCATCTCGCGGATCAGGAAGAAGCGGAAGGCGTCCACGCCCACCCGGTCGATGAGGTCCAGCGGCTGCACCACGTTGCCCACCGACTTGGACATCTTCTGGTCGCCCACCAGCCACCAGCCGTGGATCAGGAAGCTGCGCGGCTGCTCGAGGCCCAGGGCGTGCAGCAGCGTCGGCCAGTAGACGCAGTGCGTGGTGAGGATGTCCTTGCCGATGAGGTGCAGGTCCGCCGGCCAGTGCCGGTCGAAGCCCGCCTGATCGTGGCCCAGGCCCACTCCGCTGACATAGTTGAGCAGCGCGTCCACCCAGACGTAACACACGTAGTCGCGGTCGAAGGGCAGCTCGATGCCCCAGCTCATGCGCTCCTTGTTGCGCGAGATGCAGAGGTCGCGCAGCGGCTGGCGCAGGAAGCCCAGCACCTCGTTGCGCCGGCTCTGGGGCAGGATGAAGTCCGGGTGGCCTTCGATGTGGGCGATCAGCCACTCCTGGAAGGCCGACATGCGGAAGTACCAATTGCGTTCCTTGAGCAGCTCCGTCGGCCGCCCGCACTCCGGACAGTTGCCGTCCTGCAGATCCTTCTCGGTGAAGAAGCGCTCGCAGGGCACGCAGTACTGGCCCTCGTAGTCCGCCGCGTAGAGGTGGCCCTCGTCGTGCAGGCGCTGCAGCATGGCGCTCACCAGCGCCACGTGGGTCTCGTCCGTGGTGCGGATGTAGTGGCTGTAGTCGACGTTCAGGCGCTGCCAGAGTTCGCGGAAGCGGACGGACATGCGGTCGCAGAGCTCCTGGGGGCTCACGCCCTGGCGCTGGGCGGCCTCCAACACCTTCTGGCCGTGCTCGTCGTCCCCCGTCAGGAAGAAGGCCTCGCGCCCCAGCAGTCGGTGGTAGCGCGTGAAGACGTCCGCCAGCACCGTGGTGTAGGCGTGGCCCAGGTGCAGGTCGCTGTTGACGTAGTAGATCGGCGTGGTGATGTAGAACGGCTTCACGGAATCTCCTTGCCCCTCCCAGGGGCAGGGCCGGGACGGGGTGCATGGCTTCGGTTGCTCAGGCGCCTTCGCCCGGTTTGCGGTTGCGCCGCCCGCCGCGCCGGCCGCGCCGCCGCTTGCGGGCCTCGTCGTCCGGACCGGCGGGCGCGCCGCCCTCCGGGCTGCCGGCCTCGGCGGGCTCGTCGGCGGACTCCGCGTCCCCGTCCTCCTCGTCGTCGGGCTCCGCCGCCGGCGCCTCGCGCTGCGGTTCGCGCGCTGTCTCACGCGGGGGCTTGGCGGAGGCCACCAGCACGCCGGGGACGGCTGGTTCCTCGGCGCTGACGCCCTCGCGGTGACAGGCGCCCTCGCAGTGGTTCTCCGCCGCGTCGAAATCCATCAGGCGCAGCAGGTCCTCGCGGGAGACGGACTCCAGCTCGCCCGTGCTGTAGCGGATCAGCACGTCCTCGTTGAAGATGTCGATCTTCTCGATGAAGACGGCGCCGCGCAGGGTCTCCACGGCCCGCTCCAGCGGCGGATAGCGCTTCAGCTCCTCACGGTAGAAGTCCAGCTCGTAGCGCAGGCAGCACTTCAGCCGCCCGCAGTTGCCGGAGAGTTTCACCGGATTGAGGGGCAGGTTCTGCTCCTTGGCCATGCTGGTGGTGACGGGGTCGAAGCGCGAGAGCCAGGTGCTACAGCACTGGCGCTGGCCGCAGGGGCCGAAGCCGCCGAACTTGCGCGCCTCGTCCCGGGCGCCGATCTGGCGCAGTTCGATGCGCGTGCGCAGCTCGCCCGCCAGGTCCCGCACCAGGGTGCGGAAGTCCACCCGGCCCTCCGCCGTGAAGAAGAAGGTGACCTTCTTCCCGTCCAGCTGATACTCGACGTTGATCACTTTCATGGGCAGGCTGTGGTCGGTCACCAGGCGGCGGCAGACCTCTTCGGCGCGGTTCTCGCGCTGCAGGTTGCGGCGCTTGCGCTGGAAATCGTGGGGGCTGGCCTTGCGCACGATGGTGCGCACCTGGTCGCGCTCCTCCTCCTGGGAAATGCGGTCCACCTCGCTGACCTGGATCACGCGTCCCAGGTCCTCGCCCTTTTCGGCGTTGACGATCACGTGATCGCCCAGTTTGACGGGAAAGCCCATCGGGTTGGTGAAGGCCGCCCGGCGGTTGCCCTTGAATTGGATCTCGAAGAAGTTCATGCCGTCTGCTTTCTGCCATGCGCCACGCATTCCCGGCGCAGGAAGTGCGCCAGGGTGAGCAGCAGGGTGTAGGTGTGTGCGTTGCGCTCGCACAGGCGCTGCGCCTCGCTGAGCTGCTCCAGCACCACGTCGGGCCGCTTGAGGCCGACACGGGCGGAAAAGCGCTCCAGATCGTCGAACTGGTCCGCGTGGAAGACGCGCTCCTGGGCCTCGGGACCCAGGCGGCGCACCAACTCCGCGTCCAGCAGCCAGGTCTGCAGGTCGCCCAGGAAGCGCCGCAGGCGCTCCCGGTTGCGGGCCGCGTCCATGGCTGTGATGCGCTGGAACAGGCCGTCGCTGTGCGCGGCCAGCACGTCCCGCAGGAAGCCCGCTGGTTGCCAGACGTCCTCCTCGTCGCCCGCGCCACGCTCCTCGGCCAGCTTGAGGGCCCGGCCCGGATTCCCGCCGGCCAACTGGGCCAGCTCGCGGGGGGACAGTCCGGAGGCCGTCGCGGCGCCGCGCTCCTCCAGCCACTCGGCCAGGCGGTCCAGGGGCACGGGGCGCAGGTTCAGGCTCTGGCAGCGGCTGCGGATGGTGGGCAGCAGGGTCTCGGGCTGCTGGGTGCAGAGCAGCAGGATGAGCTGCTCGGGCGGTTCCTCCAGCAGTTTGAGCAGGGCGTTCTGGGTCTGCACGCCCATGCGCTCGGCCTCCACCACGATGGCCACCCGGTGGCGGCCCTCAAAGGGCCGCAGGGCGGCCCACTTTTTCAGGTAGCGCGCCTGGGCCACCTGGATCTGGCGATGCCGGACGGACTCGGACTCCTTGTCCCGCTCGAAGTCCGGGCGCGGCGGCAAGAGGGGATTGGCGGCCCAGGCCGCCAGGGCTGCCACGTACTTGTCCGCGAAGTGGACGGCCGGATCCACCTCCTCCTGGCCCGGCGGCAGGCTGGGCAGGGGCATCACCACATAGAGATCGGGATGGTCCAGCAGGCGCGATTTACGGCAGCCGGGACAGGCCTCGCAGGGTTCCGGGCCGCCCTGCTGGCAGAGCAGAATCCGGGCCAGGGCCCAGGCGGCCGCCTCGCTGCCCAGGCCTTCCTCCCCCTGGAAGATCAGGGCATGCGCCAACTGGTCGCGCTGGACGGCGCGCCGCAGGCTGCGCAAGAGGATGTCCTGGCCCACCAGGCTGGCGGCGTCCGGCATGGAAACTCCCGATTTCGAGGGCGAAAGGTAGCGAAAAGAGTCCCGCCTCCCGGAGGATGGCCACCCCGGGGTCCGGACTGCGGCGCGAAGGCGAGCTCCCCATCGTTGGAGGAACGGAGGACTGGACAATCGGGCCAAGTGGTGTCAGGCACCGTGCCAGAGCACGCCGCTGATCGGTAGCTAGCGCGCCAGCCAGAGCTTGGGATCCTGAGGCTGCCGGCCCTGCCAGAGTTCGAAGTGCAGAGCGCCCTGCTCGGCGGAATCGAAGCGGCCGGCGCGGCCCAGCGCCTGGCCGGCGCTCACCGCCTGGCCTTCGCGCACCTGGACCTCGTCCAGCTTGGCGTAAACCGTCCAGCTGTCGCCGCCGTGACTGAGCAGCAGCGTGTTGCCGAAGCCCGGCACCCAGGTGAGCTTCTCCACCCGGCCGGCGTGGACGGACTTCACCGCGGCGCCGGGCGCGCAGCTGTAATCCACGCCCGGGTTGTCCAGCACCGTGCCCAGGGTCGGGTCCGGGCGGGCTCCGAAGGGTCGGCTGATGCGTCCGCTCACGGGTTGGGGCAGCCGACCCTTGGCTGCGAGCAGACCCTTGCCTGTCATGGATTTTGCCTGCACGTCCTCGGCCGCCGAACGGGCGGGCGGCGGGCTGGCCGAGGATCTGGCGGTGGGTTTGGGGGTCGGGGTTGGCGCGGGCGGGGGATCCTGCGCGCCGGCCGCGCCCAGCCGGCTGCTCACCGCCTGCTGGCGGCGGGATTCGCTCTCCCGGCGGGTCTCGCGCTCCTGCCAGCCGCGCTGCAGGGTCTCCACCTGGCGCCCCACTTCCTGTCCAGCCTGGCGCAGCCGCTCCGCCTGGGCGGCGGCCAGCTCCTTGTCCTGGCGCAGGGAGCGCAGCAGTCGGCCCTGCTCGGTCTGCTCATGTTCCAGCCGCTGCAGTTCCGCCTGGGCCTCCAGGCGCGCCGTGCGCGTGCGCCGGCCGTCGCGCTCCAGATTCGCCAGATGCCGCGCGCCCCGGGCGCTGGCCTCGTCGCCGGCCTGTTGCAGCTGACCGAGTTGCGCGTCCAGCGCCTGCAGCGTGGCCAGCCGCCGCTCCAGACCCCGACCCAGCCAGGGGAGACGGCGCAGGCTGCGGGCCGCGGCGGGCGGGGAGGCCGATTGGAACAGCAGGGCCAGGGGATCCAGCCGGCGCAAGGGAAAGAGCCGCCGAGCCAGGGCGGCGGCCTCGGAGCGCACCCGGGCGCGCTCGCCGCCGGTGGCCGTGCGGCGCTGGCCCAGGCTGTCCAGCTGCACGCGCAGGGCGGCCAGTTCCTCCTGTTGGAGAGTTTGGGAGGTCTCCAGCAACAGCAGCTCCTGTTCCAGCTGCCGGCGCAGCCGCCGCCGGGCCGCGCCGCGCTCTTCCAACTGGTCCAGGCGAGCCAAGCCGGCCTGCTCCTGGCCCTCCAGGCGACCCAGGCGCTCGCGCTGGCTGGACTGCTCCTTAGCCAGGCTGTCCAGCCGCGAGCGGGTGTCGTCCAGGCGGGTGGCGGCCCAGGGCTGGAGCGGGTGGACGCCCAGCGCCAGCAGCGCCGCCAGGAGGGTCGCGACGCTGCCCAGGCGGCTGCGGAAGGGGGTGTCGCGCCAGGTCATGGCCGGAATATCGCAACCCATTGGTTACATTGACGGCACGTTCCAACCCCAATCCATGAGGCACATAGATGAGCGCCAAACTCACAGCTCTCAACGACCGGCACCTGGCCTGCGGCGCCAAAATGGTCGATTTCGCGGGCTATCGCATGCCCATCCAATACGGTTCCATGCTCGAGGAGCACATGGCCGTGCGCCGCAAGGGCGGCGTGTTCGACGTCTCCCACATGGGCGAGTTCTTCGTGGAGGGCCCGGACGCCGAGGCCTTCCTGGACTCCGTCACCGTGAACAACGTGGCCGCCCTGGCCCACGGCCAGGTCCAGTACTCCGCGCTGCCCACCCCGGAGGGCGGCATCGTGGACGACCTGCTGGTCCACCGCATCGACGACACGCACTTCCTGCTGGTGGTGAACGCCTCCAACCGCGACAAGGATTGGGCCTGGCTGAACCAGCACAAGAGCGGGGACGTGACCCTCACCGACCGCTCGGACGAGTACAGCCTGCTGGCCGTCCAGGGGCGCGAAGCCTACCAGCTGGTGCTGGAGCTGGCCGACCAGGACCTCTCCGACCTGCCCTATTACTGGTTCCGGATGGGCAGTCTGCGGGGGATCCCGCTGATCCTGGCCCGCACGGGCTACACGGGGGAGCGCGGCTTCGAGTTGTACGTGAAGAACGAGCAGGCCGTGGCCCTCTGGGACATCCTGCTGCCGGAACTGGAGAAGCGCGGCATGGGGCCGGTGGGCCTGGGGGCCCGCGACAGCCTGCGGCTCGAGATGAAGTTCGCGTTGTATGGGAATGACATCGACGGCAGCACCAGCACGCTGGAAGCGGACCTGGGCTGGATCACCAAGCTCAAGAAGGGCCGGGATTTCCTCGGCCGCGACCTGCTGCTGCGCCAGAAGGCCGAGGGTCTGACCCGTCGGCTGATGGGCTTCGAGATGACCGGGCGGGGCATCGCGCGGCACGGCCAGGCCTGCTACCTGGACGGCACGCGCATCGGCACCGTGACCTCGGGCGGCCACAGTCCCGTGCTGGGCAAGGCCATCGGCATGGTCTACCTCGATCTGCCCCACGACAAGCTGGGCCTGGAGTTCGAAGTGGACTTGAACGGCAAGCGCAGCGCGGCGCGGGTGGTGGGCACGCCCTTCGTGGAACTGGACGTGCCGTGCCGCTAAGCATCGACCTGTACTTCACCTTTCCGCAGAAAAGCAGCACCTGGCGGGGAGCGAACGTCGTCCTGATCGACGTGCTGCGCTCCACCACCTCCATCTGCCACGGCATGGCGGCGGGCTGCTCGCGCATCCTGCCCGCCGCGGACCTGGGGGAGGTCACCGAGCTGGTGGAATCCCTGGGCCGCTCGCGCGTGCTGCTGGGCGGCGAGAAGGACGCCCGGCGCATTCCGGGCTTCGATCTGGGCAACAGCCCGGCCGAGTACGCCGATCCGCGGCTCAAGGGCCAGACCGTGGTCATGCTCACGGGCAACGGCACGGTGGCCCTGGCGCGCCTGCGGCACCAGCGCGTGGTGGCGATCGCCGCCCTGGTGAACCTGGGGGCGACGGCCCGCTGGCTGGCCCGGCAGGAAGGCGACGTGGTGATCATCTGCTCGGGCAACCGCGAGCAGTTCTGCCTGGAGGACGCGCTCTGCGGCGGCCTGCTGGTCCGCCGCCTGCTGGACGCCTGGCCGGAGCGCGAGCCGCTGCTGAACGACGCCGCCCGGGTGGGCCTGGCGCTGGCGGAGCGCTACGGCGCGGATCCGCGCGCCGGCCTGGAGGAATCCACCCACGGGCGCGGCCTGCAGTCCCTGGGCTTCGGGGCGGACCTGGAGCGCTGCGCGCGGGTGGACGAACTGGACCTGGTGCCCTTCTACCACGACGAGCAGATCACCCTGCGCCCGCCGGCGCCGGAGGTGGAGGAGGACGAGACCGCCGCGGTCGGGGAGATCCAGGGGTCCTCCGGGGCGGAGCAACGGGAGAATCAGGAGACGGCGTGACGGCACGGACGCACGGACCATCCCCCGTGACCCGGCGGGTCCTGACCGGGCTGGCCCTGCTGGGGCTCAGTCTGCTCCTGCTGATCTCCGTCCTGTTCGCGCGGGAAGGCCTGGACTATCCCGGCGACCACCTGCTCTCCCACTTCGGCTACTGGACCTCTTACGCGCTGATCAACTTCGGCCTGGGCCACATCTGGTCCGTCAGCCTGCCCATCCTGCTGGGACTGCTGGCCTGGACCCTGATCCAGGAAGGCGAGACGCGCCGCCTGTGGAAGTTCGGCGCCAAGCTCTTCCTGCTGGCCATGGCGGGCGCCCTCAGCCAGGGCTCCATCGCCCGGGTGAGCGGCCTGCACAGCGCCGAGGCCGGCGGCGGCTGGATCTCCGGCGCCTGGCTGGCCGTGCTGATCAACCAGATGGTGGAGTCCACCGGCGCGGTGGGGCTGTTCATCAGCCTGGCCACCTTCGACCTGCTGGTGCTGGCCGTGGTCTTCCGCTGGCATCCCGGACCCCTGCTGGCCCGGCTGGCCGCCGGGTTGCAAGGTCTGTTCCCCACCCTTTTGGGCGCCTGGCGCCGGCGGGCCCTGCGCCGCCAGCTGCTGGAGGAGTCCCGCCGCAAGGAAGCCGCCCGCCTGGAGCAGGAACGCAAGCGCGCCGGCCGGACCCCGCCCGCGTTCGTTCCTGAGCCGACCCCGCCCGAGCCGCCCGCACCGGCGCCCGCCGCCGCCCCCGGTCTGCCCCTGTTCGAAGAGCCCGCCGACGAGGACGGCCGCTCGGGCGACGAGCCGCCGCTCTGGCGCCGACCGCCCGGCGGGGGGGACGAGGGCGAATTCGAGATCACCCAGGAGGTGGTGGAGCGCGAGCTGCGCTTCCGGGCGGAGGGCAAGGCGGCGGAGTTCCGCTACACGCCGCCCCCGGTGGATCTGCTGGCCGATCCGCCCGCCGACGAGTACCACGTCACCGAAGAGGACCTGCGGGCCAACTCCGAGGCGCTGGTGAGCTGCCTGAAGGACTTCAACGTCGAAGCCCGCGTCGTGCACGTCCATCCCGGCCCGGTCATCACGCGCTACGACCTGGAGCCCGCCCCGGGCGTCAAGGTGAGCCGCATTGTGGCCTTGGCGGACGACCTGGCCATGAAACTCAAGGCCGAGCGGATCCGCATCATCGCGCCGGTGCCGGGCAAAGGCGCCGTGGGCATCGAGCTGCCCAACAAGATGCGCAACACGGTGTTCATGAAGTCCATCGTCAACACGGAGAAGTTCATCCGCGCCGCCAGCCCGCTCACCGTGGCCCTGGGCAAGACCAGCTCGGGCGAGGCCGCCGTGGCCGACCTGCGCAGCATGCCCCACGTGCTGGTGGCCGGGCAGACGGGCTCGGGCAAGAGCGTCTGCGTGAACGGGATCATCTGCAGCATCCTGCTGCGCGCGCTGCCCACCGAGGTGCAGTTCGTGATGGTGGACCCCAAGATGATCGAGCTCTCCGACTACCGGCGCATCGCCGACCACTTCCTGGCGGGCATGGACGGCGTGGAGGGCGAGGTGGTGACGGACCCCCAGGACGCCGTCCGCGTGATGGCCTCGCTGGAAGTGGAAATGGACAACCGCTACCGCTACTTAAGCCTGACGGGCTACCGCTCGATCCAGGAGTTCAACGAGGCGCTGGAGTCCGGCGAAGTGGGCCGGCGGCTGGAGGCCGGCGACCTGACCCTGCCCGGCCGGCAGGACCGCATGCCGGACAAGATGGTCTACCTGGTGGTGATCATCGACGAGCTGGCGGACCTGATGATGACCGCGGGCAAGGAGATCGAAGTCTCCATCGCGCGGCTGGCCCAGAAGGCGCGCGCCGTGGGCATCCACTTGGTGGTGGCCACCCAGCGGCCCAGCGTGGACGTGCTCACCGGGCTGATCAAGGCCAACTTTCCGGCGCGCATCGCCTTCGCCGTGCGCCAGAAGGTGGACAGCAAGACGATCATCGACTGCATGGGCGCCGACCAGCTGCTGGGGCGGGGCGACATGCTCTACCTGGCCTCGGGCTCGCCCGAGCCCGTCCGCATGCACAACTGCCTGATCTCGGGCAAGGAGATCCGCGCGCTGCTGGACCACATCCGCAAGCAGAGCCGGGATTTCCCCAAGTTCCGGCTGCCCACCAGCAGCGAGGTGGAGAGCACGCGTCCCACCAGCGCCGAGTCCGCCACCCGGGACGAGCTGTTCTGGGAGGCCGCCGAGCAGGTGATCCTCTCCCAGCAGGGGTCGGTCTCCGTTCTGCAGCGGCGCCTGCGCATCGGGCACAGCCGGGCCAGCCGGCTCATCGACGAGCTGGAGCTGGCCGGCGTCGTGGGACCCTTCGACGGATCCAAGGCCAGGCAGGTCCTGGTGGACATGAGTTGGCTTGAGGAGCAACGCAGCCTGTGACACGCCATCTGTTGATCCTCCTGTTGTGGATCCTGTCCGCCCAGGCCGGCGAGGGCGACCGCCTGCTCTCCCAAGTCCGCAAGCAGTTCGAGGCCCGGGGATTGTGGGAGATCCAATTCACCCAGGAACTGATCTCGCCCATGGACCACGACACCAACCGCAGCGCGGGCCGGCTGCTGGCCTGTCCGGGGGGCGCCTTCCGCGTGGACCTGGAGGGCCTGCACCTGCTCAGCGACGGCCAGAACCTCTGGCGCTGGGAGACCGGCGGCAGCCAGGTGCTGCTGGAGCGCCCGGGCCAAAGTCCCGACGTGCTGCTGCCCCACCAGTTGCTGATCCTGCTCGAAGAGCGCTTCCGCGTGACCGCGCTGAAGGCCGAAGGTCCCCGGCGCAAGCGCCTGCAGCTGGCGCCCAAGACCAGCTCGGAATACATGCGCGAGATCGTGCTGGTGCTGGCCCAGGAGGGCGGGCAGTGGTGGCCGGCGGACATGGCCTTTTCGGACTTCTCCGACACGCGCTTCCGCTTCCTGGTGAAGAGCCGCCGCTCCTGGCCCGACCGCAGCCCGCGCAAAGGCGAGCTGACCTTCCGCCAGCCCGCCGGGATGGAACTCATCGATCTGCGCGCCCCGGGAGCGGCCCATGCGACGCCATAGCGCCCTGGCCGTCCTGATCTCGCTGTTCTTCCTCTATTTGTTCGCCTTCCAGCCCCAGCCCGGCGCCTGGTTCCACGGCAGCCTGGATTGGCGCGCGGCCTTCTTCAGCAGCCGCGTGGATTGGCCCCAGGTGGGCCGCCTGCTGCTGGACCTGCGGCCGCTGCCCTTCCTGGGGGCCTTGCTCTGCCTGGTGCTCTCCCTGGTGATCCGGGCCTGGCGCTGGCGTGTGATCAGCGGCCCGCTGGACCGCGTGCCTCTCGTGCGGATGTTCCACCTGACCAACCTGGGCTACATGGCCAACAACCTGCTGCCTATGCGGCTGGGCGAGGTGCTGCGGGCCGGCGCCCTCAGCGCGCGCAGCCGGATTCCCATGGCCGGGGCCCTGGCCACCATCGTGCTGGAGCGCGTGCTGGACATGGCCGGCGCGCTGGGCGTGCTGCTGCTGATGCTGCTGCTCCAGGGCGAGCTGTTCGCCGTCGGGACCGCCGGCAGCGAGGACGGGCTGGCCATGCTCTCGCGCTTTCGGGGCCTGCTGCCGCTGCTGGGCGGCGTGACCTGCCTGGGACTCGGCCTGCTGGCCGGGCTGGTGATCTGGCGCCAGCGCTTCCTGGACCGGGTGGAGGGCCTGCTGCTGCGCTTTCTGCCCCGCAAGGTGGCCAACCGCCTCTGCGGGCTGTTCCACAGTTTCGCCCGGGGCCTGGAGATCCTGCGCTCGCCCTGGGAGGCCCTCCTGCTGCTGGTTCTCACCGGGCTGCTGAACGCGTGCTACCTTGCCTCCCTGGGGGCCATGATCCACGCTTATCACCTGGGAGACGTGCTGCCGGCTTTCCACGCGGCGCCGGTGGCCTCCCTGCTGCTCCTCCTGGTCTTCGTCAGTCTGGGTTACATGATCCCCGCCGCGCCCGGCGCCTTCGGCACCGTGCAGTACTTCACGGCGCTGGCCATGGGCCTGCTGGGGGCGGGAACGGAGCAGGCCATGAGTTTTGCCCTGGGCAACCATTTGATCACCTGGCTGCTGCTGACGCTGCTGGGCCTGCTGGCGCTGCCCCTGCTCCGGTTGAGTTTTGCCGATCTCATGCAATGGAAGGAGAAGGGGGCTTGAAATCCTCCCGCCAATCCCACGGTGCCGTGTCCCCGGATGAGGACGCGAGCCAGATCGACCTGGGCGAGATCTACCGCATCCTCTACGCGGGCCGCTGGTTCGTGCTGGGCGCCCTGCTGGCCGGACTGCTGGTCGCCCTGCTGATCAACTCGCGCATGACCTACGTCTATCGCGCCCAGGCCACGGCCATGGTGGTCTCCAACAGTCCCTGGGAAGCCGGCCTGTCGCTGGACGGAACGGGCTCGGTGGCCAGTTTCAGCGTGGCCGACCAGCTGCGCATTTTGGAGAGCCGGCGTCTGGCCCGGGACGTGGTCCAGGTGGTGCGCGACGGCGCCTACGCGGACCGGCTGGGCGTGCTGGGCTACCCGAACCGCCCCAAGGCCTACTCCGAGGACGAAGCCATCGGCTGGCTGCTGGAGCGGCTCAGCGTCAAGCAGGTGCAGAACTCCAACGTGGTGGCGATCAGCGTGGAGGCCGCCACGGGGTTCGAGGCCGCCTATCTGGCCAACACCGTCGCCGAGCGCTTCTACCGGCAGAACCAGGAGTTCAGCCGGGCCGAGTACAACGAGCTGGCCACCTTCCTCAAGGATCAGTTGGACCAGGTCACCCTGCGCCTGCAGACGGCGGAGAGCTCGCTGACCACCTTCAAGGAAGGTTCGCGCCTCTCGGCCCTGGATGTGGAGACTGCCACCATCGTCCAGCAGAGCGCCAACGCCCAGACCGAGCTCAGCCGGATCAACCTGGAACTGCAGTCCAACGAGGTCTCGCTGGAAAATCTGCGCCGCCAGTACAGCCAGGGCCAGAGCAGCCTGGTGGACGACGTGGAGAATCTCTCCACGGCCACCATCGAGCAGTTGAGCAAGGAGATCGCGGACAAGCAGACGCAGATCGCCAACATCCGCGCCCGGGCCGAGGCGGGCTGGGAGAACTACGTCACGCGCCTGGAAGACGAGCTGCGCAAGGTCAAGACCGCCATGAAGGAGGAGACCAACAAACTCTCCGCCAGCGAGATGAAGAGCTCGGACCCCCTGGGCACCATGCAACAGATCTACGAGCGGATTATCGACCTGGACGTGGAGAACCTGGCGCTGCGGGCCGCCCGCGAGGCCCAGGGCAAGGTGGTGGCGGATTTCGAGGTGCGGCTGGGGCAGCTGCCCGAGGCCGGGCGCGAGTACGTGCGCTTCACGCGCGACGTGGAGATCAACGAGAAGCTCTACCGCCTGCTGATGGAGAAGTACCAGGAGAACCAGGCCGTGGCCGCCGGGATGATCGGCAACGTGCGCCTGCTGGATTCGGCCGAGGTGCCCGGCCAGCCCATCCGCCCGGACAAGCGCCTGAACCTGGTGCTGGGCCTGTTGCTGGGCCTGCTGCTCGGCGTGGGCATCAGTTTCATCTACCACCTGTTCGACACGCGCATCGTGACGCCGGAGGACCTGCGCCGGGCGGGCCTGCAGATGCTGGGGGCCGTGCCCACCATCAACGTGCGGCGCCTGGAGCGCGCCCTGCGCCACAAGGCCGGGCACGACCTGCGCGAAGAGGACGTCTGGAAGATCAAGCGCAAACTGATCACCCACTTCAGTCCCAAGTCGCCCATCAGCGAGGCCTACCGCTCCCTGCGCACCACGCTGTTGATGCGCCTGGAGCAGGAGAAGCGCGGGCCCCAGGCGGGCAGCGGGCTGGCGCCGGCGATCATCGTCACCTCCAGCACGACCCAGGAGGGCAAGAGCCTCACCAGCGCCAACCTGGCCGTCACCCTGGCCCAGACGGGGCGGCGCACGCTGGTGATCGACGCGGACATGCGCCGGCCCACGGCGCACAAGAACTTCGGCCTGGAGCGCAACATCGGCCTGTCGGGCCTGCTTTCCGGCAACCAGGCCGCGGCGGGCACGGTCTCGGACACGGACATCGAGAATCTCTACGTGCTCAGCGCCGGCCCCATTCCGCCCAATCCCGCCGAGTTGCTGGCCAGCGACGCCATGGTGCGGCTGGTGGAGTGGGCGCGCCGGGAGTACGACTTCGTGGTCATCGACACGCCGCCCGTGGTGCCCGTGACGGACCCCACCATCCTCTCGCGGCTGGTGGACGCCGTGATCCTGGTGGTGCGCAGCAATTCCAGCCACCGCCGGGAATTGACCGAAGCGCTGAACCGGCTGGAGAGCAGCGAGGGCGCCGTCCTGGGGGCCGTGCTCAACGACTACGACCTGAAGCGCGTCTACGGCAGCTACTATTACTACTACCACTACTACAACCGCTACTACTACTACGGCGACCAGAAGCGCGGCAGCCGCAAGGAAGTGCCGGGTGCGCGGCGGCGGCGCAGCAAGGTGCCCGTCTGAGGCTGGCGGCGGCGGAGGGGAGATGGGGCAGGAATGGCTGGAGGGCCGGGCTCCGGCCAAGCTCAACCTGGGGCTGCGGATCCTGGGCCGGCGGCCCGACGGCTTCCACGAGCTGGAGTCGGTGTTCGTCCCGCTGGAGCTGCACGACACGCTGCGCCTGCGCCCGGCGGAGCGCGACCTCTTCCGCTGCAGCGACCCCGCCCTGCCCGCCGGAGCGGACAACCTCGTCCTGAAAGCCCTCGCGGCCTGGCGGACGGCCGCCCGCGCCGCCGGTCTGCCGGGGGCCGACCAGCCGGTGGAGCTGGAGCTCCACAAGCGCATCCCCGCCGGGGCCGGGTTGGGCGGCGGCAGCAGCGACGCCGCGGCCTGCCTCAAGCTGCTCAACGCCTGCTTCGCCCCCGGACTGGAATTGTCCCAATTGCAGAATCTCTGCTTGACCCTCGGAAGCGATGTTCCGTTCTTCCTGTCGGCCGATTGGGCGCATGTCACCGGGCGCGGAGAGGTGTTGACCCCCCTGGCGCCCCTGTTCGAGGACGTGGTGGTCCTGGTCTGGCCCGGCCTGCATGTCTCCACGGCGTGGGCCTACTCCTGCTTGTCCGCTTCATTGACAAAGCAGGGGCTCTACGCTAGTTTCCAAGGTTCCCATGGATTCATTCCGGATCCTGGGGATGCGGCGGGTTGGCCGGGCAACGATTTCGAGTCCGTGGTCTTCGCCGCGTTTCCGGTTTTGGCAGGGTTGAAGCAAATCCTGCGGAAATCCGGGGCCCGCTACGCCGCCATGTCGGGGAGCGGGTCCGCGCTTTACGGACTCTTTGACAGCGTGCAGTCGGCTTCGCGTGCCACACAGCAACTGGAGACCATGGTTCCGGTCGTCCTGCTGACTCGTCCAGCCAGCGCAGTCTCCCCATAGCCGGGAGGCGGAAAGGGGCTCCATGAGAATCACCGAAGTCAACGTGAATCTGCGAGATGAGGAGCGGCTGAAAGCCTTTGTCAACATCACCTTCGACGATGTCTTCGTGATCCGGGGATTGAAGGTGATCGAAGGCCAGCGGGGGGTGTTCGTGTGCATGCCCAGTCGTCGGATGGACGACGGCAGCCACCGGGACATCGCGCACCCGATCAGCAACGAATTCCGGCAGGAAATCGAAGAACAGGTTTTGGCGGCGTACCACCGACTGGCGTCTGGTCAGGCGCCTCCGCCCTCCGGGACGGAGACGGCAGCGGAATCCGGCGCATAGCCGCCGGGACATGCGTTTCGAGCGGCCGTTCGGGGTGGACGGCCGGGAACCTGTGCAGGTGAAGGTGGTCGCGTGACGGAACTGCGCATCTTCTCCGGCGAGATCTCCCGGAGTCTGGCGGTGAAAATCGCCCATTCCCTGGGAGTTCCCCTGGGCGACGTGGATCTGCGGCGCTTCTCGGACGGCGAGTTGTACGTCAAGTACCAGGACAACATCCGCGGTGCCGACGTCTTCCTGGTCCAGTCCACCCTGGCGCCCGCCGACAATCTGATGCAGTTGCTGCTGATGCTGGACGCGGCCAAGCGGGCCAGCGCCCGGCGCATCACCTGCGTCATCCCGTACTTCGGCTACGCCCGGCAGGACCGCAAGGACCAGCCGCGCGTGTCCATCGCGGCCAAGCTGGTGGCGGACCTGTTGACCACCGCCGGGGCCGACCGGGTGCTGACCATGGACCTGCACGCCGAGCAGATCCAGGGCTTCTTCAACATTCCCTTCGACCACTTGTATGGTCGGGCGGTGTTGCTGCCCCATCTGGAGTCGCTCCAGCTGGAGCAGCCCACGGTGCTGGCGCCGGACATCGGCTCCGTGAAGATGGCGCGGGCCTATGCCAAGCGCCTGAGCGCCGAGCTGGCCATCGTGGACAAGCGGCGGCCGGCGCCCAACGTGGCCGAGGTGATGAACCTGATCGGCGACGTGCGCGACCGCAACGTGATCATCGTGGACGACATGGCCGACACGGCCGGCACGATGACCCAGAGCGTCAAGGTGGCCATGAACCTGGGCGCGCTCAGCGTCACCTGCGCCTGCACGCACGCGCTGCTCTCGGGGCAGGCCGTGGAGCGCATCAACGCGGCGCCGCTGCGCGAGATCATTGTGACGGATACGATTCCCTTCCGGGAGGACCTGGGCGTGGAGAAGCTGCGCGTGCTGAGCGTGGCGCCCATTTTCGCCGAGGCCATCCGGATGATTCATGACGAACGGTCCATCGCGACCCTGTTCGGCTGACAAGAGCAATACAAGTACAGGAGAGATCCATGGGTGCCATTACCCTTGAAGCCCTGAATCGCGATCGCCTTGGCAAGGGCGGCGCCCGGACCACCCGTCGCGGCGAACTGGTGCCCGTGGTGGTCTACGGCAAGAACCTCGAAACCCGGCACCTGTCGGTGAAGGCCCACGCCCTCGAGATGGCCCTGCAGCACCACGCCCGCGTGGTGGAGCTGAAGACGGCCGACGGCGCGCTCCACAACTGCCTGATCCGCGACATCCAGCGCCACCCCGTCTCCGAGGCCGTGCTGCACGTGGACTTCATGGCCGTGGAGAACGAGCAGCGCGTGGTGACCGAGCTGCCCGTGGTGCTCATCGGCAACCCCATCGGCGTCAAGCAGGGCGGCCAGGTCCGCCGGCTGATCAACAAGGTGCGGGTCTCCTGCAAGGTCTCGGACATCCCGGCCTTCTTCGAGATCGACATCACCAACCTCGAAGCCGGCGGCAACGTGTTGGTGCGGGATCTGGGCACGCCCACCCTGAAGCTGCTCAACCCCGACCACGTGGCTGTGGTGCAGATCACCAAGATGCGCACCAAGTAACGCAGGACATGCACGTCATTCTGGGTCTCGGGAATCCCGGGTTGCGCTACCGAAACACGTGGCACAACCTGGGATTCATGCTTGTCGAGCGGTTGGCCGGCGCCGCGGGATTCCGCAGCGGGCGCGGCTCCTATCTGGAGTGCCGCCTGCAGCTGGAGGGCCACGACGTGCTGCTGGTCAAGCCCACGACCTTCATGAACCTCTCGGGCCAGGCGGCGGCGGAGGTCAGCGCCTTCTACAAGGTAGACGTGGCGGATCTGCTGGTGGTCTTCGACGACATGGACCTGCCGCTGGGCGAGCTGCGCTTCCGCGAGAGCGGCAGCGGCGGCAACCACAACGGGATGAGCCACGTGGTCCAGCACCTGGGACCCCGGGTGGCCCGCCTGCGGCTGGGCTTCCGGCCCCCGCGCACGGTGGAATCCGCCCAGTGGAAGTCCTTCGTGCTGGCGCCCATCCCCGAGTCCGTCCGCGGCGCGGTGACGGACATGCTGGAAGAGGCCGAGAGCGGCGTGCGCATCCTGCTGCGCAGCGGAATCCGCGAGGCCATGAATCGCTGCAACCGCTCGGCCCGGGAACGCCTGGGCGGCGACCCCGCCGCCGACTGAAGGGCGTGGCCAGTGTCACGAACATGAGAAAGCCCGTCCGGTCGGACGGGCTTTGCGTCGCTGTCACACAGGCTGGTCAGCGCGTGGTCTTGCGGGAGGTGGCGCCCAGGATGATGCCCAGCACGACGCTCCAGAGCGCCGCCAGGCCGATCTGGTAGTCCTTGGGCAGCCAGAAGGTGATCGTGTGGGCGGGGATCCAGAACCAGATCAACGTCCACCAAGCCTTGTCCAGCCCCGTCCAGTGGCGCTGGCGCAGGATGACGTTGTCGCAGAGCCGGTGGAAGAACATCATCTGCGGACCGAAGAACAGGTTGAGCAGCACCGAGACGAGCAGGGCGTGGCCCAGCCCTTGGACGAAACCCGCCGGCAGCAGCCCGTGCGCCAGGACGGCGTCCGCCGCCCCGTTCATCAGCAGGAAGCCGAACTTGATCAGCAAACCCAGCAGGGCCCAGCCGATCACTTTTCCCACCAGCTGGGTGCGCGTGCAGGGCAGCAGGCGGATGCGTTTCAGCCACCAGGGCAGCAGCTCGCCCAGCGTTCCCAGCACGGCGAATTGCATGGCCGCGCTGCCAAAGGGGTAAGTCCGCACCCAGGCGGCGTAACTCTCCATGATCGACTCCAACATTGGGGCTGGAAGCTACCATTCAAGCAGCGTTCCCGCGGCGAGTCCCTATTTTCAGGCGTCCGGTCGCCCAGTCCGACGATGCCTTGGGGCAAGAGCTAGAGGTCGCCATGTTCACCTTGATCCGCCAGACTCCGGTGCCGGCCTTCGGCCTGCAGGTCTTCGAGTACCGCCACCAGGCCAGCGGGGCGCGCCACATCCACCTGCAGCTGCCCGGGGAGTTGCACGCCTTCGATCTGAGCTTCCGCACGCTGCCCTCCGACGAGGGCGGCGTGGCCCATATCCTGGAGCACTGCGTGCTGGAGGGCAGCCGGCGCTTCCCCGTGCCGGGCATGTTCCACAAGCGCAGCTCCAGCTCCTTCTCGGCCTTTTCCAACGCCCAGACGGGCCGGGACCAGACCAGCTACCTGTTCCACACGCCCCTGCGCAAGGACTTCGACCAGCTGCTGGAGATGTACCTGGACGCCTGCTTCTTTCCGCTGCTGGCGCCGGAGACCTTCGCCCAGGAGGGACACCGGTTGGAGCCCATCGACCCCGCGGATCCGGCCTCGCCCCTCCAGCTCACCGGCGTGGTCTTCAACGAAATGAAGGCCAACTACGCCAATCCCGTCAGCCGCGTGGTGCGCGGGCTGCTGGCCGCGCTGCATCCCGGCACGCCCTATGCGCTGGACTCCGGCGGCAATCCGGCGGCGATCCCCGGACTGGGCTATGAGGATTTCCTGGCCTTCCACCGCCGCTACTACTGCCCGGCCAACGCCCGCTTCCACTACTGCGGTCCGCTGGCGCCCGGCGAGCTGCAGGAGCGACTGGAAGAGCTGGTGCTGGGGCCGCTCTCCCGAACGCCCGGCACGCCGGCCCCGCTGCCCGGCTGGAGCGAGTGGGCGCCCAAGCCGCTGGAGGTGGAGCTGCCCTTCCCATACAGCGGGCAAGGCGCGGAGCGGATGGGCCTGGGCGTGCTGGCCTGGCGGTTGGGGCGCAACGCCGGGCTGGAGGACGAGCTGATCTGCCAGGTGCTGATGAACTGGCTGGGCGGATCCAGCGAGGCGCCGCTGGTGCGTCTGATTCTTGAGTCGGGCATGGGCGGACCGCTGACCACGCTGCTCCATGTGGGCCTGGAACCCCTGCTGCTGCTGGGAGCCCAGGGCATGGAGTGTGCCGCCATGGACGCCAACCTCGACCGTCTGCAGGCCGAGCTGGAGCGGTTGGCGGACGCGCCGCTGGACCCGGCCCTGCTGCGCGCGCTGACCGACCAGCTTTTGCTGGAGCAGCGCAGCACCGAGGACGAGGACGCCGGCCCGGGCGCCTTCCCCATGCTGCTGATCGACCGCGTGCGCGAAGCCGGCCGCTTGGAGCAGGATCCCCTGGAGCGGTTGAACCCGGCCCTGGTGCTGGAGCGGCTGCGCGGGCGCCTCTGCGATCCGGACTTCATGCGGGCCGAGTTGCGGGCCCGGGTGCTGGAGCCCAGCGGACTGGTGCGCCTGCGGGCGCGGCCCGACGAGGGCCTGGGACTGCGCGAGGCGGAGGCCGAGCGGGCCCTGCTGGCCGCACGGGAGGCGGAGCTGGATACCGCCGCGCGCGCCGGACTGGCCCAGGCGGCCCGGCGCCTGCAGTTGCACCGCGACGACCACAGCCGCGACGGGATGATTCCGCTGCTGCATCTGGAAGACGTGGATCGCGGGCTGGTGCGGGATCCCCTGGAGTCCTTCGCCGCGCCGGGCCTGCTGCTGCGGGCCCAGTCCACGGCCGCCAACGGGCTCTGCCACCTGGATCTCGAGGTGGAGCTGCCGCCCTGTTCGGCCGAGGCGGCCCGGGCCGCCCATTGGCTCGGCTATCTGCCGGAATTCGGCTACGGCAACCTGTCCCACGAGCAGGCGGACCTGCGCCGCCGCAGCCTGGGCGCGCCCCTGGAGGCTGACTATCAGCTCTTCAGCGACGCCCGCGACGCGGACCGCCTGCAGGGCAGCCTGCGCCTGCGCGGGCACTGCGCGGCGGAGCTGGCCCCCGACTACGCTGGGATGATGCGCCTGACCCTCGAGGCGCCGCGCCTGGACGACGACGCGCGCTGGCAGCAGTTCCTGCGCAGCCGGGCCACCGACTGGCGGCGGAGCGCCGCGGGTCCGCAGGTCCACAGCCACCTGTGGCAGGCCCTGGGGGCGGCCCAGAGTCGCCAAGGCTGGCTGCAAAACCAGGTGCATGGCTTTCCCGGCCTGCGCTGCCTGTGGGCCGCGCTGGAGCAGGAGGAGACGCCGGCCCTGCTGGAGCAGATCCGCACCCGCGGGCACGAGGCCGCCCGGGCGCCGCGCCAGGCCCTGCTGGCCGCCGATCCCGACGTGCTGGACGGGATGCGCGCCCGGCTCGAAGCGGACTGGAGCCGCGAGGCCGCGCCCGTGGACGCAGCGCTGCCGGAGTGGGTGGAGGAGCGGGCCCCCCGGGCCTGGTTGACGGATTCCACCGTCAGCTACGCGGGCATCTCCTGGCGCGGCCTGCCCCGGGCCCATCCGGACTGGCCCCTGCTGCGGGTGGCGGCCGGACTGTTGGAATCCCAGTACCTGCACGCGCGCATCCGCGAGCAGGGCGGGGCCTACGGCGCCTTCGCCCAGAGCGCCAACGGCTGTTTCCACTGCAGCACCTACCGGGATCCCCGGCTGCGCGAGTCGCTGGAGGACTTGCGGGGCGTCTGGGACTGGCTACAGAGCGCGGAGATCCCCGCCCGCAAGGTGGAGGAGGCCGCGCTGGCCAGCCTGAAGGGCCTGCTGCTGGCCCAGTCCCCCGTGGCCCGTGTGCGCCTGCGGCTGGAGCGCGAGCGCCAGGGGTTGGATCAGGAACTGCTGGAGCAGAACATCCGCCGCCTGCGCGCCGTGGATCTGGACGAGCTGCGGGCCGTGGCCCGCGAGGTCATCGATCCGGCCAGCGAATCCGTGGTGGTGGTCTGCGCGCGGGAGAAGCTGCGCCAGGACGGCCTGCAGGGCTTCCTCGAGGAGGAGATCTGACGCGCGCCGGTCTCCCCGGCAGCCGTTTCCGTTGAGTTGGTGCGAAAGGAGGAACACCGGGGTCGTGGACCTCATGCTCACCTTGCGTCGTGTGTGAAATTTGTCGATACTATCGACGAATTTCACAACAGGATGATTGACATGTACATCCAACGCCAAATGACACAAGTTGCCGCGGAACTGGCCGGCAACTTCCCCATCCTGACCCTCACCGGTCCGCGCCAGTCGGGCAAGACCACCCTGGCCCGCCAGGCCTTCCCCCAGTTGGCCCATGTCAATCTTGAGGAGCCACAGGTTCGAGCCCAGGCCTTGGCCGATCCCCGTGGCTTCCTCGGACGCTTCCCGGAGGGCGTGCTGCTGGACGAAATCCAGCGGGCCCCGGAGCTGCTCAGCACCGTGCAAGTGCTGGTGGATGCCGACGAGCGGCCTGGGCGCTTCGTGCTCACCGGCAGCGAGCAACTGGGGCTGCGCCAGGCCGTGTCCCAATCGCTGGCGGGCCGCACGGCCCTGTTGCACCTGCTGCCCCTCAGCATGGCCGAACTGTCCGCGGCCGGTTTGCTGCCAGAGTTCCCGGAGCTGCTCTTCAGCGGGTTCTACCCGCGCATCCATGCCGCCAAGCTGCCGCCCTACGCCGCGCATTCCGCGTACATCCAAACCTACCTGGAGCGGGATGTACGCCTGCAAGGGGAGATCCGCCTGCTGTCCCACTTCCAGCGCTTCCTGACCCTCTGTGCCGGACGGGTGGGGCAATTGCTCAATCTGAACTCCCTGGCCGGCGAGGTGGGCGTGGCGGCATCCACCCTGCGCCAGTGGTTGAGCGTGCTGGAGGCGGCCTACATCGTGTTCCTGCTGCCGCCCTGGCATGCCAACATCGGCAAGCGCCTGGTGAAGATGCCCAAGCTCTATTTCCACGATGTGGGGCTGGCGGCCTTTCTGCTGGGGGTGGAAGAGGCGCGGCAATTGGCCAACCATCCCCTGGCCGGCGCGCTGTTCGAGAACCTGGTGGTGGGCGAGTTCGTCAAGGCGCGCTTCAACTCGGGGTTGCGCAGCAACCTCAGCTTCTACCGCGACCATGGAGGCCACGAGGTGGATCTGGTGGCGGACTCCGCTGAAGGTCCCCTGCTGGTGGAGATCAAGTCCGCCCAGACCCTCCACGAAGAGTTCACCCGGGGATTCACAGCCTTCGAGAAGGCCACGGGCCGCCCTGCCCGCAACCGCTGGATCGTGTACGCCGGGGAAAGCGTGGACGCCGCCTTCGGTGCCCGGGCCATCCAGGTGCGGCAGGTGGGTCACGTGTTGGCGGATTCGCCTCGCGCTTGATGAGAGGGGGAAGCCTGCGGCCTCAGACCACCCGGTCGAGGATCAGCGCCAGCATCACGAAGAGCGCGTAACTGTTGATCGCCATGAAGCAGCGGATGAAGACGCGGCCGCCGGTCTCCCCGGCGGCCGGTTCCGTTGGGACCTTGCGGAAGCCCGCGGCCAGCCAGCGCGCCGCCAACCCGATCAGCAGCGCGGCGGAGAGGGCGATCAGCCAGCCCGTCAGGTCGTGGCGCACGGCGCGAAAGAGCGGCATCAGCAGCCCGGCGATGGCCGTGGCCGCCGTCCAGCTGAAGGTCAGCCGGAGGATCTGGCGCCGTTCGAAGCGGTCGAACAGACTGGGCAGGCCGTTTTCGCGGTAGGCGTTCTCGTGGAAGAGCAGGAGCAGCCAGAAGTGCGGCACCTGCCAGATGAAGAAGAAGAAGGCCACCTGGTGGATGGTGAGGTCCTGGGGGAAGCCCCCGCCGGCCAGCCAGCCCGCCAGCGGCGGCAGGGCGCCGATCAGGCTGCCGGGCAGTACGGCGAAGGGCGTGATGCGCTTGAGCGGCGTGTAGACGCCATTGTAGAGGACGGCGGTGGCCAGCCCGACGGCCACGGGCCACCCGCCGGAGCCCGCCCAGAGGATGGCGCTGCCCAGCGCCAGCAGGCCGGCGGCCAGACCCAGCGCGCCGCCGCGCGTGACCCGGCCGGACGGAATGGGCCGGCGGGCCGTGCGCGGCACCAGGCCGTCGATGTCCGCCTCCTGGACGTGGTTGAGTGCCGCCGCGCCGCCGGCTTGGAGGAAGAGACCCAGCAGCGGCAGCAGGATGCCCGCGTCGAAGCGCCCGCGGGCCAGCACGTAGCCCACGGCGGTGGTGAAGGTCACCGCGATGGTGATCTTCACCTTCATCAGCTCCAGCAGCGTCTTCATGGCGGCATTCCCCTGCTCGTTCGAATTGGCCGTGGTCTTGCCCTAGCGAAGGCCGGTGGTGTCGAGCATCCTGGCCAATCTGGCGTCATCCTCCAGCAATCCGACGTCATCCCCCGGCTTGACCGGGGGATCCCAAACGAATGGGTGACACACCATCACAGCCCCAGCAAGGTGCGGACGATCTCGTCCAGTTCGTCGTCCGTCAACTGGCTGCGCTGCTCGGGCATCACCGGGTCGTAGCCCTTCACCAGATCGGCCTTGGGCTCCAGGATGGAGCGCCGCACGTAGGCCTCGTCCACGCTGATCTCCTTGTCCACGCCGCCCGAGGTGACGGTCTCCCGGCGTCCCGCCAGGGCCTTGAAGGAGGGACCCACCAGGCGGCTGCCGTCCAGGCTGTGACACGAGGTGCAGCCCTTGGCGGCCAGCAGGTCCGGTCCCGTCAGCAAGGCGGGCGGGTTGGCCTGCCAGACGGCGTACTCGGCCGCCGGCAGCACGCGCACCTTGCTGAGCATGCGCGAGTGCTGGTCGCCGCAGTACTCGGCGCAAAACAGGTCGTACTCGCCGGGCTTGTCGGACTGGAACCAGGCGTGGTTCACCCGGCCCGGCATGGCGTCCTCCTTGACCCGGAAGGCCGGCACGAAGAAGGAGTGGATCACGTCCTGGCTCTCCAGCAGCACCTTCACCGGGCGCCCCGCGGGCACCACCAGTTCGGGGGACTTGCGGCCGTCGGGATACTCGAAGGACCAGCTCCACATGCGGGCCGTGACCTTGATGGGCAGGGCGTCCGCCGGGACGGTGCGCATCACGCGGAATCCCGTCCAACCGTACCAGAACATGGTCAGCACCAAGAGGGTCGGGATCACCGTCCAGAGCGTCTCCAGCAGCACGCTGCCGTGGATCTGCGAGGGGTTCGGGTTGCGCTTGCGGCTGTAGCGCACGGCGAAGCCGATCATCACCGCCGTGATGCCGACCAAGAGCAGGGCCGAGACGCCGAGGATGTACCAGAAGGCCTGATCGACCAGACCCGCGTAGCTTGAGGCTCCTTGCATGCTCGGCTCCTAGCGGTAGAGATAATCGAAGAAGGTGAGGCCCATGAAAACGGCCATGATGCCCACCGCCGACAGGAACATCCAGCGGAAGCCCACGGGCTCCCACTTCAGGTGCATGAAGACCAGCAGCACCAACGTGGCCTTGAGCGGCGTGACCGCCATGGCCACGGCCGTGCCCACGGTGCCGGGCCAGTAGATCGAGGCGCCCACCGTGACACAGGTGAGGGCCATTAGGGCCACCCAGGTCAGGATGAAGACCGAGTAGGGCTGCGGGGCGTGCGCCGCGTCGGCGTGTGCCGCGTCGGCATGTGTGACGCCGGTGTGCGCGTTCGCCACGGATGTAGGCTCGTGCATGACTCCCTCCCTCAGTTCGTCAGGTAGAACAACGGCAGCAGGAAAATCCAGACCAGGTCCACCAGGTGCCAGTAGAGGCCGGCGTTCTCCAGCAGGACGAAGTCGCCCTGGTGGACGCGGCCGCTGCGCACCCGGAGCGCCACCACGCTGAGCAGGATCATGCCCACCACGACGTGGAAACCGTGCAGGCCGGTCATCACGAAGTAGAGGCCGTAGAACAGGCCCTCGCCGGCGGGCAGCTCGCGCAGGTGCTCGGAACCGGGATAGAGGCCATGGGAGAACTTGGCCCCCCACTCGAAGGCCTTGATCACGAGGAAGGTCCCGGCCAGGAAGAGGGTCCAGAAGAGCGTGTTCAGCGTGCTCCGGCGGTCCCCGCGCTGGATGGCGGTCACGGCCAGCACCATGGTCAGGCTGCTGGTGAGCAGGACGAAGGTGTTGGTCACGCCCAGCACGCGGTTCAGGTGGGCGGCGGCCAGGTGGAATTCGTGCGTGTAGAGCAGACGGTAGACGGAGTAGACCAGGAAGAGCCCGCCGAAGAGCAGCAGCTCGGTGAACAGGAAGATCCACATCCCGGTCTTGGCGCCCTCGTAGTCCTTGTGCGGCGCGTGGCCGGCCGCGTGCGCAGTCCCGCTCTCCGCGGCCAGGACCTCGGCCGAGCGTCGTGGTTCGCCAGCGGCGGGCGTGCCGAACAGGCGCTGGAAGAAGCGGCTCATGCGGCGCCTCCGTGGTCGTAGGGATCCCGGGTCACGGTGATGGGTCGGTCGAAGTTCAGCGTGGGCGGCGGGCTGGTGGTTTGCCATTCCAGCGTGGTGCCGCCCCAGGGATTGTCGCCGGCGGGCTCGCCGTGGCGCGCGCTGCGCCAGAGGTTCCAGATCATCAGCAGGATGCCCGTGGCGATGATCCACGAACCCACCGTGGAGAGCGCGTGCAGGGGTTGGAACTCCGGCAGGTAGTCGTGGTAGCGGCGCGGCATGCCCTGGATCCCCAGGATGAGCATGGGGAAGTAGAGCGTGTTGAAACCCACCATGACCAGCGCGAAGGCCCACTTGGCCGGCTTCTCGAAGAGGCGGCGGCCAAAGATCTTGGGCAGCCAGTAGTGCAGGCCGGCGAAGAAGGCGATGCCCGCGCCGCCGAACATCGTGTAGTGGAAGTGGCCCACCACGAAGGCCGTGTCGTGGACGTGGATGTCCGTGGAGAGCGCGCCGTTCACCAGGCCCGTCAGGCCGCCGATGCTGAAGAGGAAGATGAAGCCCATCGCCCAGAGCATGGGGCTGTCCAGGGCGATGCTGCCCTTGTAGAGCGTGGCCACCCAGTTGAAGATCTTGATGCCGGTGGGAATGGCCACCAGGAAGGTCAGCAGGCTGAAGATCACGCGGCTCTCGTCGCTCATGCCCGCCGTGAACATGTGGTGGCCCCAGACCAGGTAGCCCACCGCGGCGATGGCCATGGAGCTGAGCGCGATGGCCTTGTAGCCGAAGATCGTACGCCGCGCGAAGGTGGGCAGGATCTCGCTGATGATGCCCATCCCGGGCAGGATCATCACGTACACGGCCGGGTGGCTGTAGATCCAGAACAGGTGCTGGTAGAGGATGGGATCGCCGCCGCGCGCCGGATCGAAGAAGCCGATTCCCAGCATGCGCTCCAGCACCACGAGCACCAGCGTGATGCCCACCACGGGGGTGGCGATCACCTGGATCCAGCTGGTGGCGTAGAGGCCCCAGACGAAGAGCGGCATGCGAAAGAAGCCCATCCCGGGCGCGCGCATGCGGTGGATGGTGGTGATGAAGTTCAGGCCCGTCAGGATGCTCGAGAAGCCCAGCACGAAGGCCGCCAGCACGGCGAAGCTTACGTTGGAGCCCGTGCGGATGCTGTAGGGCGCGTAGAAGGTCCAGCCCGTGTCCATCACGCCGCCGCCGAACAGGCTGAGCAGCGCCAGGCTGGCGCCCGCCATGTAGACCCACCACGAGAGCAGGTTGAGGCGCGGGAAGGCCACGTCCTCGGCGCCCAGCTGGAGGGGCAGCATGAAGTTTCCCAGCACGCCCGGAATGGCCGGGATGATGAAGAGGAAAATCATGATCACCCCGTGCAGGGTGAACAGCGAGTTGTAGACCCGCGCGCTCACCAGCTGCTCGCCCGGCATGAGCAGTTCGGCGCGCATGGTCAGCCCCAGCAGCATGGCCGCCAGGAAGAAGAAGCTGATGGCCATCAGGTAGAGCAGGCCCACGCGTTTGTGGTCCGTGGAGAAGATCCAGGACTTCAGGCCGCTCCCGCCCTCGGTCCCCAGGTAGCCGCGCGGGATCGCCGCCGCCCGTGTCGTGTCGCTCATGCCGCCTCCTGTCGTATGTCCGCGTCTGGTGCTAGTCGTGTCTCCGTCATGCCGGCCGCCGGGCCGCGCGCCCCAGCCCGCTGCGACCCCGCCGGGCCGTGAGCAGCAGGTAGAGGCCGAAGCAGCCCACCACGCTCAGCATGGCCCCGCCCACCACCTTGAGGAGGTTGAAGACGTAGGTCCGGCCCTGGGGGTCGTAGCTGAAGCAGATGGTCAGCAGGCGCGCTGTGGTGGGCAGCACTGTGCCCTTGGCCGCCTCCAGCACGCCCATCTTGAAGTCGAAGGGCAGGAATTCCGTGCCGTAGAGGTAGCGCACGATCTTGCGCTCGGGCGAGAGCAGGATCAGGCCACCGGGGTGGATGTACTCGAAGCCCGCCTTTTTGTAGCTGAAGCCCGCCGCGGCGGTGAGGCGGCGCAGCTCCTCCGCGTCGCCGGTCAGGAAGCGCCAGGTCTCGGGCGGCAGGGGCCGGCTGAGCAGGGCCAGGTAGTTGGCGCGCTTCTCCGCCGCCACCTGGGGCGTGTCCCGGGGCTCGAAACTGACGGTGAGGATCTGGAAGGGCTCGCGGCGCGGGTCCAGATCGGACTTGCCCAGCACGTCGGCCACTTCGTTCAGCAGCGGCGTGCAGACGCCCGGGCAGTCGAAGTAGACGAAGTTGAGGATGGTGGGGCGGTCAACCAGCTGGGCCAGCTGGACGGGGTTGCCGGCCTCGTCGCGCAGGACGATCTCGCCGGGGAGGATCTCGCCCAGGTGCTCGTCGAAGGCCACGCCCTGGGAGCTCTCCGGTTGGGCCAGGGCCGGCCCGGCCACCAGAACCGGCAGCAGCAGCAGAAGTCCAGCCAAGCGCTGAAGGGTCCGCCCGGCGGGGCCCGTCCGCCGAGCACTGGCGGCGGCGCGATGCCCGGGTTTCCGGGGGAGGATCCGGTTCGTGGTCATGGGCTTCACCTGTTATTTATGCAACAAACTTAGTCTTACCGAACTTGAACTCGCTGAAAAAGGCCGCTCGCGGGAGCGGCCGATTCCACTTAGGGTTGGACGGGTTCGAGAGCCGCCCGACAGGCCTGGATCAGGCGCTGCCAGTCGGCGCCACCCAGGGCCGCCACGCCGCCGGAGAAGCCGTTGGCCGGGGCTCCGGCGCTCAGCGCGCGCGCCAGTTGGGGCAGCGCCAAGTCTGCCTGGGCCGCCAGACTCTGGCCCGCCTTGCCGGCATCCTGAACCAGGGCCCGCAGATCCGCCGGCAGGGCGTCCCGGTTCAGGCGGCGGGCCACGGCGACCTCGGCCAGACGGGCCGCCGCCACGCGCACCGGCACGCGCCCCGCCTCGCGGATCCCTGCGCTCAGGCTGTGCTCCTGATCCATGGCCGCGATCTCCGCCGCCGAGGCGGCCGGCACCGGGAAGGCCATGAAGCTCTGCACCACGTGGGCCAGCGCCATCCGCTGGGCGGGCGTGTAGGTGTCGTAGGCCGGCATCTTGGGCGGCAGGCCACGGCTCAGCGTCTGATAGATCTGGGTGATTTTCGGTCCGTTCTTCCAAGCCGCGCTCTTGGTGAAATCCCGCGCCTGCAGGGCCAGCCCGGCCGGGCCGTCGCCCTTGCCCGTGGCGCCGTGGCAGGCGATGCAGATCTTGCCGTACTCCTCCTTGGCCCAGGCGAGCTGGGCGGGATCTCCCACCAGCGCCTGCTTGAGGTTCAGGCCCGGGGCGGTCTTGCCCTTCTGGGCGGGGAACTCCGTCAGGTCCCGGGGCGGCTGGTTCGGCGCGTAGCCGTGAGTGGTGGTCACGCCCTTGTGTCGCAGGGCCGGGCCCACCAGCAGCCCGAAGAAGACGACCATGAGCAGCAGCACCACCAGGCCCCAGGCCAGGGTGGAGATAAGAGAGGGCCGTTGCGCGTTCGTCATGTCCGGGTCCTACAAGTGATAGTGAAGGCTGGCGTCCAGATTCGGGTCGCCCACGGGCAGGTCCTTGCCCACCTGCATGCGCCGCTGCACCAGCCACAATCCCAACCCGACGAAGAAGAGGGCGAAGGCCAGTTCCGGCCAGCCCAGCAGCGGTCCGCGACCCAGCTCGGGGAAGATGATCCAGTAGAGGTCCAGCACCTCGCCGAACAGGATCAGCCCCGCCACCCAGGCCAGTCGCCCGGCGTCCATTTTCACTTCGCGCGAGAGCAGGGCCACGAAGGGCACGAAGAAGCGCGCCAGGGTGAGCAGGATGGTCACCGGATACCAGCCGTCCGTCAGGCGCGCTTGGAACCAGAAGGTCTCCTCGGGGAGGTTGGCGTACCAGATCAGCAGGAACTGGCTGAAGGCCGCGTAGGCCCAGAAGACGGAGAAGGCGAACTGGAAGCCGCCCAGGCTGTAGAGATGGTCGGGCTTGACCTCCTGGAGGCGGCCCTGCTTCTTCAGGAACAGGATGCCCAGGGTGGTTGCCGCCAGGCCGCTCAGGAAGATGCCCGAGAAGACGTAGACGCCGAAGATCGTGCTGAACCAGCGCGGCGACATGCCCATCAGCCAATCCACGGCCAGCACGCTGACGCTGATGGCAAAGATCCACATGAAGGGCGCGCTGAAGCGCTTGGCGAACAGGCTGAAGCGCGGGTCGCGGCTCTCGTCCTGCTTGAGCGAGCCGCCGGCCAGGAGCTTCCAGGACAGCAGCCAGAGGCCGAAGATCACCACCAGGCGCGCCAGGAAGAAGGGCGTGGAATACCAGATGGATTTGCCGTGCAGGTGCGGCTCCGCGGCCAGGGCGGCGCGGAACTCCGGCGTGGCCCAGCCGAACACCCCGCCCAGGAGACCCACGGCGGCGCCCACGGCGAAAAGCACGGCCAGCCAGGGCAGCAGGCCGGCCAGGCGCTCGGGCACGCGGCGCAGCACGATGCTCCAGTGGGCGCGGGTCAGATGCTCCAGGGCCACCAGGAAGAGCGCCCCCAGGGCCACGGCCAGCAGCAGCAGGCTCCAGACGAACCAGT
Source organism: Candidatus Delongbacteria bacterium (assembly GCA_041675285.1). Lineage (NCBI taxonomy): Bacteria > Candidatus Delongiibacteriota > Candidatus Delongbacteria bacterium. The sequence continues at coordinate 42,467 of JBAYTZ010000010.1, read as the reverse complement.
TGGCGCCGAAGCGCTGGAGGTCCGTGAAGCCGCAGGCCGCCACGCCCAGGCCGCCCAGGGCCAGCATGCCCAGGATCGCGGGCTGAAGCCCAAGCTTCTCCTTGCTCATCAGTGCTGCCCTCCCTCGGCCGGATGGCCGGCGGCGTAGTCCACATCCGCGTCCGTGGCGTCCAGCGCGCGCTGCAGCACGCGCACGTAGTGCACGATGGCCCAGCGGTCCTGGGACGGGATGTCCTTGCCGTAGCCCTTCATGGTGTTCTTGCCCACCCGGATCACCTGATAGAGGTGCCCGTCGGGCACGCTCTTGAGCAGGACCGTGTGGAAGTTGGCCGGCACGCCCGTGTACTTGTCGGAGAGCAGCTTCTTGCCGTCACCCAGCTGGCCGTGACACACCAGGCAGTGGGTCTCGTAGAGCCGCTGGCCGCGCGCCAGCACGGCGGGGGTGGGGGCCAGCGGGTTGGCCAGCAGCAGGCCGGCCTCCTCGGGCGTGGCTTCCGCCAGGGGCTGGCTGCCGCGGGCCACCGTACCCATCACGGGCTGGCGCATGGACTGGCCGTCGGCGAAGTGTCCCAGATCGCGGAAGGGCACGACCTTGGTCTGCTCGTCCATGATGGCGATGAGCGGAATCTTGTTCCAGAGCCGCTGCAGGTGCCAGGTGCCCAGGCCGGCCAGCACGCAGAGCACGACCGTGGCCAGCACGGGCTTGAGCGGCAGCAGCGGTCCGCTGCCCAACTCGTCCGTGCCGCGGACCTCCTCGAGTTCCTGCGCCCCGGAGCTCCGCAGCGCGGCGCTGGCGGCGGCGGCTTCCTCCGCCGAGTCCACGCTCACGGCCAGGGCGAAGCGGTCGCGCGTGATCTTGGGCATGGACTTGCTGGCGAGGATGGGATGCGAGTAGTGCGGCAGCTTGTTCACCAGCGCCAGCATGCCGAAGACGGCCCCCACGATGCAGGCCAGCAGGACCGTCACCTCGAACACGATGGGGATGAAGCTGGCCCAGGAGAAGTAGGGCTTGCCGCCGAACTGGATCTGGTAGTCGGTGGTGAAGACCCAGGACTGGAAGCCCAGCGCCAGGGTCAGGCCGCTCAGGCCCATGGCCAGGACGATCTTCCCCACGTGCGACTTGGGCAGGCCCAGGGCCTTTTCGATGCCGTGAACGGGGTAGGGCGTGTAGGCTTCCAGCTTCTCCCCGTAAGTGGGACGAAGCTTGTGGATGGCGTCCACCAGCTGCTGGGCGTCCCCGTAGAGGCCGAGGACCAGGAAGTGGCGATCAGTCATGGTGGCCTCCGGAGCGCGGCTGGGCGCCGGGCAGGACGGCCTTCAGTTCGGCCGTGGCGATCACCGGCAGGGTGCGGGAGAACAGCAGGACCATGGTGAAGAACAGGCCGAAGGTGCCGGCGAAGATGCCCATGTCCACCAGCGTGGGCCGGAAGTAGCCCCACGAGCTGGGCAGGTAGTCGCGGTGCAGGCTGGTGGCGATGATCACGAAGCGCTCGAACCACATCCCGATGTTCACGAGAATCGAGACCACGAACATGAAGGGAATGGAGCGGCGCAGTTTCCGGATCCAGAAGAACTGGGGCACGATGACGTTGCAGCTGACCATGGTCCAGTAGGCCCAGGCGTAGGGGCCGGTGGCCCGGTTCATGAACACGTAGTGCTCGGCGGGCACGCCGCCGTACCAGGCGATGAAGAACTCCATCCCGTAAGCGTAGCCCACGATGGAGCCCGTGGTGAGGATCACCTTGTTCATCACCTCCATGTGGTCCAGGGTAATGAGGTGGTCCAGGCGCATGATCCGCCGCACGAAGACCAGCACGGTGACCACCATGGCGAAGCCGCTGAACACGGCGCCGGCCACGAAGTAGGGCGGGAAGATGGTGGTGTGCCAGCCGGGGATGACGCTGGTGGCGAAGTCGAAGGACACGATGCTGTGCACGGAGAGCACCAGCGGCGTGGCCAGGCCCGCCAAGATCATGTAGGCCTTCTCGTAGTGGTTCCAGTGCCGGGCGGCGCCGCGCCAACCGAGGCTGAGGGCGCTGAACACGGCCTTCTGGATCTTGTTGGTGGCGCGGTCCCGGGCACTGGCCAGATCGGGGATCAGGCCCACGTACCAGAAGAAGAGCGAGACCGTGAAGTAGGTGCTGACGGCGAAGACGTCCCAGGCCAGCGGGCTGTTGAAGTTGATCCACATGCCGCGCTGGTTGGGGTAGGGGAAGAGCCAGAAGGCCAGCCAGGGCCGGCCCACGTGGATGGCCGGGTAGATGGCCGCGCACATCACGGCGAAAATGGTCATGGCCTCCGCCAGGCGGGCGATGGCGTTGCGCCAGCGCTGCCGGAACAGGAAGAGCACGGCGGAGATCAGCGTGCCGGCGTGGCCGATGCCCACCCAGAAGACGAAGTTGGTGATGTCCCAACCCCAGAAGACCGGGTCGTTGTTGCCCCAGACGCCGATGCCCTTGTAGAAGGTCCAGCCGATCAGGGCGAAGCCCATCAGCATCAGCAGGGACGTGCAGCTCACCGCCACCCACCAGAGCAGCGGGGGCTTGGTCTCCATGGGACGGTAGACGGCGTCGTCCACGGCTCCCAGGCTCACCTCGCCCACCACCAGCGGTCGCGGGCGGACTTCGCTGAGAATGGCGTCAGGACTCATGGGCGCCTCCTGCGGCGACGGGGTTGCGGACTTCGGCCAGGTAGGTCACCGCGGGCCGGACGCCCAACTCTTCCAGGACCTTGTAGCGGCGATCCAGATTGGACAGACGGGCCACCTCGCTCTCGGCGTTGAGGTCGCCGAACACGATGGCGCCGGCGGCGCAGGCCACGGCGCAGGCGGGCTTCACGTCGCCGTCCTGCAGGACGCGCTCCTCGCTCTTGGCGCGGTTCTTGGCCTCGTTGATGCGCTGCACGCAGAACGTGCACTTTTCCATCACGCCGCGCGGGCGGATGGAGACCTCGGGGTTGGCGGCCATCTGCAGGATGGCGGACAGCTCCGAGGTGTAGTCGAAGTAATTGAAGTGGCGCACCTTGTAGGGGCAGTTGTTGGCGCAGTAGCGCGTGCCCACGCAGCGGTTGTAGGTCATCTGGTTGAGGCCTTCCTCGTTGTGGGTCGTGGCCGCAACGGGGCAGACGTTCTCGCAGGGCGCGTTGTCGCAGTGCTGGCAGAGCATGGGCTGGAAGACCAGGTCCGGATTCTCCAGGTCACCTTCGTAATAGCGGTCGATGCGCATCCACTGCATCTCGCGGCCTTCGTCGATGCGCTCCGGCCCCACCACGGGGATGTTGTTCTCGGCCTGGCAGGCCAGCACGCAGCCCGCGCAGCCCACGCAGGCGCTCAGGTCGATGCTCATGCCCCACTTGTGACCCTTGTACTGGTGGTCGGGGTAGAGACTGAGCGGCTGCTCGGCGGCGGGCTTGAGTCCGTGGTCGTGGCCGGTGGGCACGGCCTGTTCGCCCGCTTCGTGGGCGCCGTGGGAGGGCGCGCCGGTGGCGCCGGCGGCGTAGGCCGAGGCGCTCAGGCTGCGCACCAGGTCGCGGCCTTCCATCAGGTGGTGTTCCTGGGTGGTGTGGACGGGCAGCTTGGCGCCCACCCGGCTGAGCTGGACGCCGGTGAGCAGGGAGCGACCGTCCGCCAGCAGGGGGAAGGCGTTCACGCCGACGCCCTCGGCCACGGCCAGGCCGCTGCGGCCGTAGCCCAGCGCCAGGGACAGGCTGCCGGTCCTCTGGCCGGGCTGCACCAGGGCGCTCAGCAGCAGGCTCTGCCCGGCGGCCTCCAGCTTGACCTGGTCCCCGTCCTCGATGCCCAGGCGGGCGGCGTCGGCGGGGGAGACCGTCAGGGGATTGCCCCACGTGCACTTGGTGACGGGATCCGGCAGCTCCTGCAGCCAGCCGATGTTGCCGCCGCGGCCGTCCAGCAGCCGGCGGTCGGCGTGCAGAGCCAGTTCGAAGCCCTCGCCCGCGGCGGGGGAAGCCAGGCCGGCTAGTGCGCCGCCGTTCAGCGCCGGCGCGGCCGCCGGGGCGGTCAGCCCGCGCACGTAGCCGTCGTGCAGGGCGCCGTGCCAGAACAGGTCGAAGGTCAGCGGGCTGCCTAGACGCGCGTGCACGGCTGTCCACTGCAGTTTGAGCCAGTCTTCCATGCCGGCCGGGACATCCTGTCCCAGGCCGCGCAGCACGCCCAGCAGCAGATCCTCCGGCTGGCGCGTGTTGAAAAGCGGGGCCACCACGGGCTGCTGCAGCAGTCCGCCCACCTGATCGCCCCAGCTCTCCAGCCAGTGGTGCGCGGCGAGGTTCCATTCGCAGACCGCCGCCGTCTCGTCGGGCAGCCGGCCGATGCGGATGCGCGTCTTGCAGGCAGCTAGGGCGGCCTTCCAGTCCAGGCCGGCGGGGCCGTCGTAGACCGGATTGGCGTCCCAGAGGACGACGGTGTCGATCTTGCCCTGGCTCAGCTCCTGGCCCAGGGCCAGCATCTCCGCCGGGGTGGTCAGGGCGGCCAGGGCCGCAGGGCGGTACTCCAGCGTGCTGCCTTCGGCGCCCAACTGGCGGTTGAGCAGCAGGGCCGCCGCGTGCGCGTCCGGCGGAGCGCCGGAACCCGCCACCACCAGGGCCGCGGCACCGGCGCGGTCCAGATCCTTCACCAATTGGTTCAGCAGGGCGGGATCGAGACCCTCCGCCTGGGCGAAGGCGGCCAGATCCCCGTCCGGCAGGGCTCCGGCGGGCAGCGGCCGGCCGGATTGCTGCAGGGCCTTGGCCAGGGCGAATCCCAGCGCACCCAGGCGCGAGCCGCGCACGGGCAGGCGGACGTCGGATTTGCCACCAGTCAGAGTCATGCGGGATTCGGCCGACCAGAGGCGACTCAGCTGGTCCGGCATGACCTCGCCGGAGGCGTTGGGGCGGCGGCCCGCGGCGAAGCCGCGGATCTGGCGCACCACGTCGCCATCCCCGGCGAACAGGTCGGCTTCAAGGGTCAGGATGACCCGGGCCTTGTCCAAGTACAGGCGCGGCAGCAGCTGCGCGCCCTGGATCTGCCGGGAGGCCTCCAGCGCGCCGTGGGGCGCGGCGGCTTCCCAGCTGGCGGTGCGCAGCCCGGGCAGGGCCTGGCGCAGGCGCTCCAGCAGCGCCTGGCGGGCCGGGGAGAGGACGGCCTGGGTGATCAGCAGGGCGGAACCGGACTTCAGCCCGGCCAGCAGGGCCGCCTCGGCAGTGGCCCAGTCCACCTCGGCGTCGCCCTGACGCGGCCCCTGCAGGCGCTCGGGATCGTAGAGCCCCAGCAGTTCGGCCTGCTGGCGCACGGGCAGGGCGCCCTGGGTGTCCTCGTGTTCGTCGTTGCCCTCGATGAGCACCGGGCGCGCCTCGCGCGTCTTCACCAGCACAGGGAAGGCGTGGCAGCCCTCGGAGGTGCTGGAGGCGTACCAGACGGCGCGGCCGGGCAACCCGTCCTCCGGGCGCCGCGTGTAAGGCACGATGCTGCCGCGGTCGATGTTGCGGCTGCAGCCCGTCGAGACGGCCAGGGCCGCCGAAGCGCCCAGCAATCCCAGAAAGCGGCGCCGGGAGAGGGTGGAGTCCGGGGCGGCCGGGGGCGTGTCGGCGCCGCCGACGAACTCGCCGCGTGTGCGGATCCGGGTGGCCTCGGCATCCGCACGCTCTGCCGGGGAGCGCCAGAATCGGGGTGTCTTGTTCATATCAGCCATGACGTTTCACCGCGTGCTGGGGAGGCCTTGCCACCAGCGTGGCCGGGCGGGTCGGGGGCGGGATCGCGGGGGGATCCGGCTTGCGGACCACCGCGAGGACGACGCCGGGAACCAGGGTCAGCGCCAGGCCGGCCAACAGGCCGCCCAGCCGTCCCAGCATTTCCCGGCGCGTGGAAGGCTCCATCTGCATGGTTCCTCCTGCAGGTGCGTGCGTGATCATCGATGACAAGCGTTGCAACTGGTGGGACCTGTGGGGTGCCCCGAGGCCACCTGCACCATGTCGGGCCGGGCCGCGGGAACGGGCGTGGACCACTCGCGCTCCCCGCGGTGGCAGCTCAGGCAGGCGCCCATGCGCATGTTGAGGACCTGCTCCACCACTTCCATGGTCTCCACCGGGCCGTGGCATTCCTGGCAGGCGATGCCCAGAACCACGTGGGGCCGATGGTCGAAATAGACGTGGTCGGGGAGGTCGTGCACGCGCTTCCAGGGGAAGGACTGGCCCGCGTCGTAGGCCGTCTTGAGCTGCTGGATGTAGGGGCTGTCCGTCCGTGCCAGTTCGTGGCACTTGAAACAGGCCTCTACGGCCGGCACCATGGCGTAACGGCCCTGACGCGCCCCTGTGTGGCAGTACTCGCAAGGGATTTGGTTGTCCCCGGCGTGCAGCTTGTGTGAATAGGGGATCGGCTGCTGGGGAGCAAAGCCGATCTGGTAGCGGTCAGGTTGGGTGTTCCAGCCCACCAGGATGACGGTTATCAGAACACTGAATACCGTCAACGGCAGACCAACGCGTAGGAAGCGATCAACTGCCTGCATGGTCTCTTGTCTGCCTTCGGTTTTCGGCCGTCCGGTGGAGCCGGAGGGCGGCTGAGTCCTTGTGACATCAAAAGGGAAAGGCAGATGATAATGGTTGGACGCTGATTCTTCCATGACTTTGGTCAAGGCTGATGGTCTGGAAGGGGCGGTGAAGCCGGAGGGCGGGAGCGGAACGGGCGGGGGAGTCATCCGGGTCCGCCCAGCGGCGGACCCGGATGAAGACTGGACTTAGATGCCGGCCTTCTTGTCGGCGGCCTTGGAGGCGGCCTTCTTGTCGCCGCAGGCAGGCTTGTCGCCGCAGGCGGACTTGGGGCCCTGGCAGGCGGCGTTGGCGCCGGCCATCGTGCAGGAACCGTCGGCGTTCACCGTGCAGGTGACGGTCTTGCCGTCCACCACGCAGGTCTTCGTCGTGGCGCCTGCGGCATTCTGCACCGTGCCGGCGGGCATCGTGCAGGAACCGTCGGCATTCACCGTGCAGGTGACGGTCTTGCCGTCCACCACACAGGTCTTGGTCATGGCCTGATCCGTGCTGGCACAAGCCTTGGGGCTGCAGGAGGCCTTCTCGGCCTTCTCAACCTTGGCGCCCTTGGGACAGCAACCCGCACCGGCCTGGGCCGTGCCGGCCGCAACCAGGGACAGGGTCAGCAGACAGCAGCTCAGGAGGATGATGGTCTTCTTCATGGGTGTTCCTTTCGGTGTCAGACGAATGATTGGTCAGGTAGTCTTCGGACGGCAAAAGAAACTTCTTCAATCGAATCTTCAGCCGAAGAGTGGCGCACATACTCGCACATGGGATGCACAGTTCCACGACCGACCATGGTTTTTCTCCTAACAGGCCGGTTGGCGGATGGCTCGAGTTCAGCGTCCACTTGCTATCATTTCGGCCAAGTAGTTGAGGAGAGACTGATGAGCAACCGGGACATCGACTTCAAGACCGTCGAAGACGTCTTCAAGTACGCCATTCTGGTGGAAAGCCGCGGCTATGAATTCTACCGCGCCACCGCCGACAAGACCGCCAACGAGACCGCGCGCAAGTTCTTCGAGGAATTCGCCGAGGACGAACTGGACCACAAGCGGATCCTGGCCGACCTCTACAAGACCTGGCGCGATGAGTCCACCTGGGACGAGAGCATCCTGAAGAGCGGGCGCGAGCACGGCTTCGACATCCACGATCCCATCCTGAGCGAGGCCTTCAAGAAGAGCCTCAGCACCAGCACCTTCGACACCACCGCCCTGGACATCGCCATCGTCCTGGAGAAGGAGGCGCGCGACTTCTACGCCAAGGCGGCGCAGAAGGTGGAGGACGCGGAGCTGAAGAAGATCCTGATCTGGCTGTCGCAGTTCGAGGACGAGCACTACGACACCATGGTGAAGCTCCATGAAAGCCTGCGCGAGGAGTACTGGCACGACAACAGCTTCTGGCCTTTCTAGGTGCTCGAGCGAATTGTCTTCCCCAGGGGCCGGTCACGGCCCCTTTTTCATGCCCGGCGTGACGGCGGCGCCGGCCCGGCTTGTGAAAAAATTACGAGCTGAATGACTGTTCGCTATCAAAATGGTTCGAAGATGATGACTGATAGGGATCTGCCCTTTATGAATGTTGACAATTGAATATCAATTAGCTGCAAAAATGATCACGGTTTGATTGACATGCACGTGACAAAGGCGCGACATTTACCCCGTTCGCTGAGCAAGGCTACCTGTTTCATTTGGAGGTGTAGACATGAAGAAATTCCTTCAGCCCCTGCCCTTCCTCGTGCTCGCCGGCGTGTTGCTGGTCGGTTGCGCGGGTGAGGATGGGGAGGCTGGTCCCCAGGGGCCGGCCGGCACGAACGGAACGAATGGCTCGAACGGTGCCGACGGTGCCCAGGGACCCCAGGGTCCCGCGGGTCCCCAGGGTCCTGCCGGCCAGGATGGCCAGGACGGCCAGAACTATCAGGCGTGGGCCTGGGTGGGTTCCAACAACACGGCGTGCGCCACGTGTCACGGCGAGACCGTGGGCGAGTGGCTGGGCTCGGGTCACCCCAACGCCTTCGAGACGTTGGTGAACGCCGGCTCCAGCAACAACCCCTACTGTCTGCAGTGCCACACCCTGGGCTGGGATGCGCCGGTTGCCTATGGCGACACGACCATCACGGACCACGGTCTGGACCATGGCGGTTATGACGATTTCTGGGGCTCCACCGACACGGACGACATCGCCCGTGCGCACGCCCTGGAAGGCGTCCAGTGCGAGTCCTGCCACGGCTCCATGGGCCCCAGCATGTACAACCACGATCCGGAAGTCTCGCTGGCGACCCGCTTCGAGGGTGGCGAGTCCTTGGCCCCCTGCGCCTCCTGCCACGGCGAGCAGATGGAGCAGTGGCATGAGGGTGCCCACGGTTCCTGGTACGAGCGCACCGGTGAGACGGTGGAAGACTACTCGGCCGAGTGGAACCGCACGGCGTGCTGGAAGTGCCACGGCGCCGAAGGCTTCATCGCCAACTACGATCCGGACTATGCCGGCATGCTGCCGGGCGCGACCCTTGACCTCGTGGGCTGCGTGGCCTGCCACGACCCGCACAACGCCGCCAACCCGGCCCAGGTGCGGACGCTGGCCGACGCCACGGTGCTCTACGCCGTCAATCAGCCGGCCACCTTCACGGGTCAGGGCACCAGCCAGCTGTGTGCCCAGTGCCATCAGGCCCGTCGCGACGCGGCCAACGTGGAGTCCCAGGTGCACGGCAACGGCACCACCTTCGGCACCCTGCGTGGACCGCACGAGAGCCCCCAGATGGACATGTTCCTGGGCACCGGCTCCTTCGAGATCCCGGGCTTCACGTACAACCGCGGCATGGACGGCTTTGCCCACAAGGCCATCGGCAGCGCGTGCGTGACCTGCCACATGGAAGCTTCGGCCCCGCACGGCTACCCGCTGCATGACCACACCTTCGAGGCCACCCTGACGGCTTGCACCGGTTGCCACGGCGCCGGCGTGACGAGCTTCGACATCGATGCCTTCGACGGGAACGGCACGGGCGGCCAGACGGAGATCATGAACCTCATGACCTCCATCGAAAACTTCTTCGGCGTCCCCGGTGACTCGCTGTCCTCGACCACGTACACGGCGACCATCACCAACCCGGCCCATCGTGAAGCCATCTACGGCTACCTGTTCGTCAAGAACGACGGCAGCCACGGCGTTCACAACCCGGCCTATGCGACCTCCCTGCTGACCAGCGCGCTGCAGCACCTGCAGAACAACTAGTCGCAGTCCTTCGCACCCATGACAAGGGGCCGGCATCGCCGGCCCCTTGTTTGTTTTCAGCGGACGGGCTGCCGCTCACTCGCAGAACACGCGCACCGTGTCGCCGTCCTTGTCCACGTTGACGCTGGTCTCCGCCAGGGCCTGGACGATCTCTTCCAGCGCCTTTCCATCCAGCTCGTCCAAGTTGAACTTCAGGCCCTTCTCTTTCATGGCCACGTCCACCTGGGCGTGGGCCTGGGCCGGCAGCAGGCCCTTGAGCTTGAGGCCCGCCCGCAGCAGCGCCAGCGGCACGCGGACGTTGACCACCTCGCCCGAGGTCTTGGTCACCAGCACGCGAAGCAGCCGGGGCTTGCCGCGAGCACCGTCCGCGGCGGGCGGCTCCGTCTCTGGCCCGGGCGGCATGGCCGCCGGCGCGCGCTCCTCGGCCTTGACGGCCTCCAGCAGGCGCTCGGCCTCGTCCACGTTGATGCGGCCTTCCGCCAGCAATTCCAGGATTCGAGTCCGCTCCGTCATCTCACTGCTCCTCGTCTTGGGCTTGGGTGCGCGCCGGATCCGTGCCCGGACGCCCCAACCGGTCCAACACTTCCTTCACCGACAACTCGCCGGACTCCAGTCCGTCCAGCAGTTTCCCCACCCCGGCAGCCGCCCGTTCCGCCGCCGGGGCTGCCACCTGCTGGACCTGGATGTCCAGGAAGGTGAGTTCCTCCGACAGGCGCCGCAGGCGATTCTTGATGGTCGGGTAGCTGATTCCGAAGGATTCCTCCATCTGCTTCAGCGACCCGTGGGCCCGGATGAAGGCCGCCACGAAAACCTGGTCGTCGGCTTTCAGGCGCGCCAGGGGCGGCAGCTCGAAGCGGCCTTCAATGGCCACGTCCTCCTCGTCCAGCCGCACGCGCTCCACATGACAGGCCCGGCCCTGGGTCCAGTGCGTCAAACGCTCCCATGAGTCCATATCGCCTCCTTTCTCAAGAAATCAACATGATTCGTAAGAAATAGTCAAGAAAATTGATGTTGGAATCAAAATAATTGAGGCGATCAAGTTGCCGATACTCATTGAACAGACAGCGAGGAACGAAAAATAGTCGGAAATCGAACATCTGACAAGAATTGTGTTGAAACTCGCATGTATGAATGCGATTCTTGTCGTCAAGTTGGCTGACGGGAAGATTGAGTTCGATTGACTGCCGACTTAGCTGAGAAATGAAAAATCTTTCACGGGAGGGTTCATGCCGAACCAGCACGACAAGGCACAGGTGGAACGCGTCGCGGAATTGATCAAGAAGGCGGGCATCCGCTTCATCAACCTGCAGTTCACGGACATCAGCGGCATCGTCAAGAGCGTGGGTGTGCCGGTGACCATGTGGCAGGACATCCTGGCGCACGGCCAGTGGTTTGACGGCAGCTCGATCCAGGGCTTCGCACGCATCGCCGAGAGCGACATGCTGCTGGTGCCGGATCTGGACACCTTCCTGCAGATTCCCTGGGACGAGGATGTGCCCACGGCGCGCGTGATCTGCGACGTCTTCCACCCGGACGGCTCGCCCTTCGAGGGGGATCCGCGCCGCGTGCTGCGCCGCACCCTGCTGGAGGCCGAGGCCCAGGGCATCACCTACTACACGGGCACGGAGCTGGAGTTCTTCCTGTTCCGGCCGCACCCGGACGGCAGCCTGCTCCCGCTGGTGCCTCAGGACCAGGCGGGCTACTTCGACGTCTCGACGGACCTGGCCCACACGGTGCGCCGGCACATGGTGGACAACCTGGTCAAGATGGGGCTGGAGATCGAGGCCCTGCACCACGAGGTGGCCATCGGCCAGCACGAGATCAACTTCAAGTACGACAAGGCGCTGGCCACCGCGGACAACGCCATCACCCTGCGCCTGACCGTCAAGGCCGTAGCCCAGAAGCACGGACTCTACGCCACGTTCATGCCCAAGCCCATCTACGGCGAGAACGGCTCGGGCATGCACACCAACCAGAGCCTGTGGAAGGACGGCAAGAACGACTTCATCGACCGCAAGGACCCCCACGGCCTGAGCGGCCTGGCCAAGCACTTCATCGCCGGCCAACTGACCCACGCCCGCTCCATGAGCGCCGTGATCGCCCCGCTGGTGAACAGCTACAAGCGGCTGGTGCCGGGCTACGAGGCGCCGGTCTACGTGAGCTGGGCCAGCCAGAACCGCTCGGCGTTGATCCGCGTGCCGCGCATCAGCCCGGGCCGGGAGAACGGCACGCGCATCGAACTACGCTGCCCGGATCCGTCCTCCAATCCCTACCTGGCCTTCGCCGTCATGCTGGCGGCGGGCATGGACGGGGTGAAGAAGAAGCTGCCCGCGCCCAAGGCGGCGGAGGAGGATCTCTTCCACGTCTCCGAGGCCAAGCGCCAGCGCATGACCTCCATGCCCGGCTCGCTGGGCGAGGCCATCCGCGAGTACAAGAAGAGCCGGCTGATCCGGCAGGTCTTCGGCGACGACTTGTTCCAGTCCTACCTGACGGCCAAGAACAAGGAATGGGACGCCTACCGCGTGCAGGTCTCGCGCTGGGAGCTGGACCGCTACCTGGCCATCTACTAGGACAGGGGTCAAGACAATCTCCGGGGGACGCGAGCGGTCGCGTCCCCTTTTCTTTGGGGTGCAGGCGCAGGTGCTGGATTGGGAGAAAAGTTCAGACCGCCCGCGTCAGCGCCCGGGGCAGGCCCAACGTGAAGACGGCGCCGCGGCCCAGGCCCTCCGAGGCGCCCTCCAAGGTGCCGCCGTGCAGTTCGGCCAGGCGGCGGCTGATGCAGAGCCCCAAGCCGCTGCCTTCGCCCCAGCTGCTGTGGGGCCGGTGGTAGCGGTCGAAGAGCTGGGCCAGGTCCGCCGGCCGGATTCCCGGCCCGTTGTCCAGCACACGCAGTTCGACCCGCTCGCCGAAGTTCTCCAGCGTCACGAGCAGGGTGGGGCCCTCCAGCTGGGGGTTGTCCAACTGGCGCACCGAGTTGCGCAGCAGATTGCGCAGGATCTGGGCCAGCCGGGCTTCGTCCCCGAGCACGCGGACCGGCTCCGCCGGCCGCTGCCAGTCCAGCTGGATGCCGCGATCCAGACAGGCCAGCTCGATGGCCGCCACCTCCTGGTCCACCGTGTCACGCAGATCCAGCTCCACGTGCCGCAGGCGCAGCCCGGCGTCATCCAGGCGCGCCAGGTCCAGCAGGTCCGAGACCAGGTGGTCCAGGCGTTTGGCCTGGCTGGAGCAGAGGCGCAGGGTGGCGCGCGGCTCCGGGGCCAGGGAACCCTCGCGCTGGAGCAGATCCAGGTAGCCGATGAGATTGGTGAGCGGCGCGCCCAGCTCGTGGCTGACTTCGCTGAGCAGCTGGCGGCGCTCCCGGTCGCTGCGGGCCAGATCCGCAGTCAACCGCTCCACCTGGGCGGCCATCTGGTCGAACTCGCGGGCCAGCTGCCCCAGCTCGTCCGGGTGCGGATCCGCCAGCCGATGCGAGAAGCCACCCTCCCCCAGGGTGGAGAAGGCCCGGCTGAGGGCGCGGAAACGCCGCAGTAGGGGACGGGCCAGCCACCAGCCCGCCAGTCCGGCGATGCCGGCGGATCCGGCCAACACGGCCACCAGCAGGCCGCGACCGCCCTTCGTCCACAGGTGGGCGGCGGAGTCCCCGGCCAGGATCAGCCAACCGCCAGGAGCGGCGCGGGCCACCAGCGCCAGGTCCAGGCGACTGGCGCCGGACTCCAACTCGCGCTGGGAGAGGCCCGCCTGGATCATGCGCTTCAGTTCCGGCAGCCGCGGATCCAGTTCCAGGAAGCCCACCGCGGCCATGTTGCCCGCCTGATCCACCCAGACCAGACTCATGGCCTGGGGCCGGCCCAGGCTGCGGCGCATCTGGTGGCGCAGGCTGGATTGGCGCGTGAGCGCCGGGCCGGAGCCCGACCAGCGCGACAGGCTGTCCGCCAGGGCCGGCAGGATCAGCCCCGCCTGTTCGCCCAGTTCCACCTTGTGCAGGGCCAGATCCCGGGCGCGGATCCAGGAGAAGACCGCCACGCCGGTCAGTCCGGCCTGCAGGGCCAGCAGCAGCAGCAGGAGCAGACCGAAGCGGCCCGCCAGATTGTGGAAGAAGCGGGGCCTGGGAATCACGCGTCCTCTTCCAGACTGAGGGAGTAGCCCTGGCCCCGCACGGTGCGGACCTGGGGCATGCCCGGCCCGGTCAGCTTGCGACGCAGACGCACCACCAGCGTGTCCACGGCCCGGTCGTAGCCCTCGTACTCCACGCCCCAGGCCAGGCCGATCAGCTCGTCGCGGCGCAACACGCGCTCCTGATTCAGCAGGAGGGTCTTCAGCACCCGGACCTCCAGCGGGCTCAGGTCCAGCGGCTGCTCGCCGCGGAAGGCCTGCCGGCCCTCGGAGTCCAGCGAGAGGGCGCCCAGCCGCAGGCTGACGCCCGCGGGAATCCGGCTGCGCCGCAGCAGGGCGTTGACCCGCGCGCTCAGTTCACGCAGGGAGAAGGGCTTGCCCAGATAGTCGTCGGCCCCGGCCTCCAGCCCCTCGACCTTGTGGTCCTCGCTGCGCAGGCTGGTCAGCAGCAGCACGGGCAGGTTGCTCACCTCCCGCACCTTCTGCAGGATGCGCAGGCCGTCCCCGCCAGGCAGCACGCGATCCAGGATCAGCAGGTCGGGCAACCCCAGATGCAGTCGCTGCAGGGCGGACTTCAGGTCCGCGCAGGTCTCGCACTGGCGGGATCCGTCCTCTAGGGCGCGGCAGATCAACTCCCGGATGTGGGGATCATCCTCGACGATCAGGATCCGCGGGAGGGTCGACATGCAATAAAACCTGGCTGACTGGGTTTGGATGGAGGCGGCTGTCACAGGTTTGCCACACTGGCGCCGGGACAAGATGACAGATTCTCATCACCGGTGGAATGGAGTGGGCCTGTGCTGTTGTTGCTGATCGTGCTGTTGACCCGCTGCGCCGGGGCCGAAGGCCTGGAGGCCCGCTGGCAGTCGCTGGGCGCCGGAGCCGAGTGGACGCGCTATGCGGACCAGGATCCCGCGCTGTTCCAGGACGCGGAAGGTTGGACGCGCTCGCTGTTCGGCAGCGCCGGAGCCGGCTCGCGCTGGCTGGCGGCCGCGGGGTTCAGCGATCAGCGCATCCGGCAGGCGAGTTGGAGCTTCCGGTCCCTCAAGCGCAGCCTGTGGCTGAGTCGGGCCCTCACCCCGAACTGGGGCGTGGAGGCGCTGGGGGCCTCCCTTTCCACCAGCATGGAGTGGCCCGTGCTGGGAGGCCGGCGCGTGGGCACGGAGGAGGGCTGGAATCTGGGCGGCGGCCTGACCTGGTGTCCGCGGCCGACGGACGCTCCGCTGACCCTGAACGTGCGCCTGCAGAAGATGGAGCAGGCCTACCCCAGCGTTCCGGCCAGGGCGACGGCGGCGGAGCTGAACCTGGCGCGCCAGACGGGGTCCGGCCGGCAGCGCCTGGGTCTGCTGGCCAGCCGCGCGGGCGGCGACCTCAAACTGGCGGGACTGGCCCGCGCCGCGGCCAGTCGCGGACGGCTGGATCTGCAGGCCAGCGCGCTCGTAGGACACCAGACCAACTGGTTCGACGTGGAGCGGCTGGTGCTTCACGACGGAGTGATGGAATTGAAGACCTCGTTGTCCGCCGGTCTGGGCTGGCGGGCGTGGCGGGGTTTGAGTCTGGAGGCGTCGGCGGGCTGGGAGAAGGTAACCGGCTCTGAGAGCCGCTGGCTCTTCCTGGGTGCCCGCTGGACGCGCCGGAGCTGGGCCACGGCTCCGTGATCAGTGACGGAATTGAGGAGGCGAGGATGAAGCACTTCGTGGTGGGCCTGCTGCTGGTGCTGGCCCAGGTGGCCGGCGCCCAGGAATTGAACCTGGGTCTCAAGCTCGACGCCAAGGGCAAGCGCCCTGAAAAGGTGATGGTGCAGGGCCGGGTGGACCGCACGGCCTGGCTGGGCGTCTCTTTCTATCCCTACGGCACGAAGAACGTGCTGCTCGAGGGCACGCACCAGGTGATCCAAGTGCCGGCCGGCCGCTTCGAGCACGGCTTCCAGGTGGCGGACCGCCTGCTGGGCGGCGGCGTGGAGGTGGCCCTCTGGGAGAAGAAGGTGCCCGCCGCGCAGTGCTCGGGCCCTTGCGAGTGGTGCCAGAAGAACGGCTACCACCTGGAGAACCAAATCCTCTACATCTACGGCAGCCTGGCCCAGTCCGCCGGGCGCGCCGGCAAGTAGGAGCCCGCATGGCAACCCTGAACCACCTGCATCTGAGTCCCCAGGGCTTTCTGTTCGACCACCACAGCGGGCTGAGCTTCAGCACCAACAGCACCGGCGCCTGGATCCTGGACCGGATGATCAAGGGCGCGGCCCAGCAGGAGATCCTCAACGGGCTGGTGGAGGACTTCGACGTGAGTCCGGACCAGGCCGCGCTGGACCTGGAGGAGTTCCTGACGGTCCTGCGCCAGCACCGCGTGCTGCCCCGCGAGCGCAAGGTCGAGCTGTCATGACGGCGCCCATCCCGCTGGGAGACTGGCGCGACGCCGGCATCGCCGTGAGCGGCCTGAACGCCGCCGACAACCCGGCCCCGGGCGTGGCCGTGGCCCGCAGCCTGCGCGAGGCCGGGCACCGCGGACGGCTGGTGGGGCTGGCCTACGACGCCATGGACGCCGGGATCTACAACCGCCAGCTCTTCGACGAAGTCTATCTGATCCCCTTTCCCTCCCGCGGCAGCGACGCCCTGCTGCACCACCTGCGGCTGGTCCGGCAGCAGGGGCGGCTGGACCTGGTCATCCCCACCCTGGACAGCGAGCTGGAGCTCTACCTGACCCTGCAACCCGAACTCGAGGAGGCGGGCATCCACAGCTTCCTGCCCGACGAGGGCGGCCTGGCCATGCGGGCCAAGTCGCGCCTGGCCGAGTTCTGCCACAAGCACGATTTCCAGGTGCCGCCCACGGAGGTGGTCCACTCCCTGGAGGGGTTGCGCGATGTCTGGGAGGACATCTGCGATCCCGATGGCCGGGAGCCGGTCTACGTGAAGGGGATCTTCTACGACGCCCGCAAGGCCTGGACCGTGGAGCAGGCCATGAACTCCTTCGTGGAGATCAGCGCGCGCTGGGGTCTGCCCATCATTCTGCAGCGCGGCCTGGCCGGCTTCGAGTACAACATCTGCTGCCTGGGTGACGGGGAGGGCGGCCTGGTGGGCGCCGTTCCCATGCGCAAACTGGGCGTGACGGAGAAGGGCAAGGCCTGGTCCGGCGTGACGGTGGGCGATCCGCGCCTGCTGGAGCTGGCCCGGGAGATGATCGCCGCCCTCAAGTGGCGCGGACCCTGTGAGCTGGAGATCCTCTGCGAGGAGGAGACGGAGCGCCTGCACCTGATCGAGATCAACCCGCGCTTTCCGGCCTGGTGCTACCTGTGCGCCGGCGCGGGCCAGAACCTGCCGGCGGCCCTGGCCCGGCGGGCCCTGGGGGGGGCGCCGGAAGTCCTGCCGCCGGCCCGCAGCGGCGTGATCTACAGCCGGGCGGCCGTGGACATCATCTGTGACCTGGGAGTGCTGGAGGACCTGAGCGTGTCCGGCCGAGCCGTCCATCCATCCTCCGGGGAGGCCCCGCGTGAGTGCTGAGAGCCGTCGGATCTATGAGAAGCCCGTGCTGCTGCGGCATCAGGCCGGGCTGCAGAACAAGTTTGGCAAGCTGCCCGGGCTGCGCCTGATGGAGGACCTGGACGGCGTGCCCCTCAAGGAGCTGGCCGCCCAGTTCGGCAGCCCGCTCTACCTGCTCTCGGAGAGCACGCTGCGCCGCAAGGTGCAGCAGTTTCGCCGCGCCTTCGAGTCGCGCTATCCCCGCGTCCGGCTGGGCTGGTCCTACAAGACCAACTACCTGAGCGCCGTCTGCCGGATCATGCACCAGGAGGGCTCCTGGGCCGAGGTGGTCTCCGGGCACGAGTTTCGGCTGGCCCGCGACCTGGGCGTGCCCGCCGCACGGATCATCTTCAACGGCCCGCACAAAGACGACGCCAGCCTGCGGGAGGCCATCCGCGGCGGCACGCGCATCCACCTGGACCACCTGGAGGAGATCCCCCGGCTGGAGGCCCTGGTGCGCGAGACGGGCCTGCCCGAGGGCCAGTCGCGCCTGCCCGTGGCATTGCGCATCAACATGCAGCTGGACGCCAACCACTGGGACCGCTTCGGCTTCAATCTGGAATCGGGCCGCGCCCACGAGGCTGCCCGGCGCCTGTCCGAGAGCGCGGAGCTGGAACTGGCCGGCCTGCACACGCACATCGGCACCTACGTGGACAACGTGGACAACTACCGGCGGGCCGCCGGCCGACTGGTGGAGCTGGCCGTCTGGGTGCGCCGCTTCACGGGGGCGCGGATCCGCTGGTGGGACATGGGCGGCGGCTTCGCCACCCGCAACACGCTGCACTGGGCCTACCAGAGCGGCGAGGTGACCTGTCCCTCCCTGCAGCAGTACGCCGAGGCCATCTGCCCCGTGCTGGCCACGCTGCCGCTGGAACCGGGGGAGGAGCTGCCCGAGCTCTTCTTCGAGACCGGCCGCGCCCTGGTGGACGAGTCCATGCACCTGCTCTTGAGCGTGGTCTCGGAGCGCCGGCTGAACGACGGCAGCCGGGCGCTGGTGGTGGACGGCGGCGTGAACCTGCTCTCCAGCACGGCCTGGTACCGCTACGACATCCTGCCCGTGCAAAACCCGGGCACCCAGATCCTTGAGGACACCACCTTGCTGGGCAACCTGTGCATGCAGATCGACGTGCTGCGCAAGGGCGTGCCCCTGCCCTCGCTGCGTCCCGGCGACCTGCTGGTGGTGCGGCACATCGGCGCCTACAACCTCAGCCAAAGCACGCAGTTCATCCACGGCCGGCCGGCCGTGGCGTTGGTGGACGCCCAGGGCGGGCGCCACCTGGTGCGCGAGGCCGAGACGCCGGCCTACTGGCGCGAGCTGGACCGCCTGCCCGACCACCTGCAGGACGCGGGTCCGCGCGGATGAGTGAGGCGGTGGAGGTCCGGGAATCCAGCGGCCTGGGGAGCCGATGGGCCAGCGAGGCGCTCACCGCGCTGGGCGGCGTGCTGTTCACGTCCCGCCGGCGCAGCGGACTGTTCTTCCTGCTGGCCCTGCTGAGCAGCCCGCGCCACGCCTGGTTCGGACTGGCCGGCCTGGTCTTCGCCCGGCTGGCGGGCCGCCTGCTCAGTCCCAACGGGCTCTGCGTGCGGCTGGGGCTGGCCCAGGGCGCCGGCCTGCTCACCGGCGCGGCGCTGGCGACTTACCTGCCGCCGGGCTGGACGGCCCTCTTCCTGCTCCCCGCCGGCGCTGCCCTGGCCGCCCTGCTGGTGGCCGTGCTGCAGCCCCAGTTCGCCGCGCGCGGACTGCCCGTGCTGGCCCTGCCCTTCGTGCTGGCTACGCTGATCACGCTGTCCTCGGCGGCCATTCTGTTCCACGGTCCGCTGCCCCTGCCCGAACTGCTGCCCCTGCTGCCCGGGCTGGACGGGCTGGAGATCCGGCTGGGACGCGGCCTGCCGCTGCTGGCCCAGGAGTACCTGCGCAGTTTCGGCTCCCTGCTCTTCCTGCCCTCGCTGACCGGCGGCCTGCTGGTGCTGGCCGGCCTGCTGCTGGGTTCGCGGATCACGGCACTGGCCATGGTGCTGGGCGGAGCCCTGGGGACGGGCCTGCTCAGCCTGTTGACCGGCGGCGCCTTTCAGCACGAGGCCTTCGGCCTGGTGGCCTTCAACTCCATCCTCACCGCCGCCGCGCTCAGCGGGATCTTTTTGGCCCTGAGCGCCCGCAGCCTGCTTTACGCCACGCTGGCGGTGGCCACCAGCATGTTGATGGCCACGGCCCTGGTGCCCGTGCTGCAGGTGCTGGGCCTGCCCGTGCTGGCCCTGCCCTTCACGCTGACGGTCTGGCTCTTCCTGCTGCCCATCCGCCTGGGCACGCTGGATTCCGAGCGGCTGGGAATCTGGGCCCCGCCCCTGGAGCTGGTGGGTCGCGCGGAGGACAACCTGCGCGCGTTCGAACGCTGGCAACGGGGCCGGCTGGTGCCGGCGCCCATCCTGAGCCTGCCGCTGCGCGGCCCCTGGACCGTGACCCAGGGTCCGGGCGGACTGCTGACCCACAACACGGAGCTGGGCGGCGAAGCCTGGGATTTCATGCTGCTGGACGAGGACGGCCGCGGAGCGGAGTGGCCCGGCGACGAACTGGAGCAGTTCCACGGCTGGGCCTGTCCCGTGCAGGCTCCGGCCGATGGCCTGGTGGTCGCCGTGGAGGGTTCAGTGCAGGACAACCCCGTCCACGCGGCGGACACGCGCAATCCGTGGGGCAATTGGGTTTTATTGGCCCACGAGGGCGGCGCCTGCAGCCTGCTGGCCCACCTGCGCGCCGGCAGCCTGGGCGTGCTGCCCGGCCAACACGTGGCCCGCGGCCAGGTGGTGGCCCAGGTGGGCAACAGCGGGCGCAGCCCCGAGCCGCATCTGCACATCCAGCTCAATGCCGGCCCCTGGCTGGCCGCGCGTAGTCTGCCCGCCCGTTTCGGATCCTGGGTGGAACTGCCCGCCGGCGGTCCGCCCGTCCTGCACACCCTGGGCCGGCCGGAGACCGGCATGCGCGTCTGCGGCCTGACGGAGCTGGACTGGCCGGACTGGAGCGCCTTTTTTCCCTACGCCGTGCCCGGCCGCGAGTGGCGGGGCAGCTGCCGGAAGGAGGGCCGCGAGTCGCCGTTCACGCTGACCCTGCGCGCCGGTCTGGCTGGCCGGTTGATCCTGGACGACGGGCTGAGCAGCGCCCAGGTGCAGTGGTGGCCGGGCTGGGTGCAGCTGCTGCCCCTGGCCGAGGGCGATCCCGACCGCCGGCGTCTGACGGGAACGGACAGTCTGGTGGACTGGCTGCTGCTGCTGGGCTGCGTGCTGCCCTGCCGGGGCCTCAGCGGGCTGGAGAGCCGGGCCGAGCTGCGCTCCTTCGGCCTGGCCCGCGGCTGGCGCCGGCTGCTGACCCTGGAGGGCGACGGCCGCCTGAGCACGGTTTGCGAGGCGCTCGAGGATCCCCTCCCCGTCCTGCGGGGCCGCTCCGTGCTGCAGGTGGCCGGCAAGCCGCTGTGGCAGGGCGAGTTCCGCGCCGAGGCCCACCGGGGCCTGACCCGCCTGCTGGTCCGAGACGCCCGGGACAGGGTGCTGGCGGATTTTCAATTGACAACCCCTGAAGCGAGGACCTGACATGCGCAACACGCTCTGCCTGCTGGCCTTGTCCCTGATCGGTTTGGCCGGCGCGCCCCGGGCCCAGCTGTCCGAACTCTGGTCGGTGTCGGAAAGCGAACTGGTGGTGAGCTGGCTCTGGCCCGACCTGAACGGCGACGGCGTCCAGGAGCTGATCATGGAGGACGGCGTGGGCAGCTGGTTCTTCGACGGCACCAGCGAGTACGAGCAGGTCTGGTACGTGGCGGACCCCAACAGTTCGGCCAACACCATTTTCGGCCTCTGGCTGCAACAGGACGGCTGGTGCGTCTTCCGGCAGCAGAACAGCACGGACCAGCAGGCCCGCCTGCACGTCTACGCGGCGGGCGCGGCCACGGAATCCTGGAACACGGGCCTCCTGCCGGGCAACGTCACCGAGGGCGGGATCGGGGATTTCGACGGCGACGGCCAATTGGAATTGGCCTGGTCCTGGCATTCCTGGGACGGCAGCGCCTGGACCAGTCAGTGGACCGTGCGCAACCTGGCCACGGGGGCAGTGGAGCTGGCCGTCCAGACGGGCGCGGGCTACCTGTCCGGCCCCTGGACGGGCAACGTGGAGGGTGACGCCAGCGAAGAGCTGCTGCTGAACTGGTACTGGAATACTGGCCTTTCCCAGGTGTTCTGTTGGGGCCGCGTCGACACGGCCCTGGCGCCCCAGTCCCCGACCTCGCCGGGCCTGCGGACCTGGCCCAATCCCTTCAATCCGCTCTGCCACATCGACGTGGCCGCGGAAGCGGGCGTGGGCAGCGTGGGGATCTTCAACCTGGCAGGAGAGGAGGTCCGCCGCCTGCCCCTGACCACGCCGGGACGCGCGAACCTGATCTGGGACGGGCTGGACCAGCGGGGCCGCCCGGCGGCCAGCGGCACCTACCTGGTGCGCGCGGGGGACCGCACCCGGCCGATCACCCTGCTGCGCTAGCGGGCAAGCCGGCCGGGCGGCCGGTCAGCAGGCGGGCGGCGGCCGCAGGCGATGGCGCCGCTCCACGGCCTGCAGGAAGTGCGTGCGCCGCGCCGGATCAAGCAGCTCCTCGTCGTTGATCAGCGGAAAGGTCGGCTCGCAGGCCTTCAACGCCCGCACCCAGAAGCCGTCCCCCTGGGAATGGGCCGCCCGGCCCGGCGCGCCGGGCCAGGCCAGCGCGGCGCGCTGCCCGAAGACCTCCACGTCGCCGACCCCGCAGCTGGGGGAGCGCGCCTTCAGCACGGCTCCGGCCGCGCCGTCCTTCAGCAGGATGCGCGCGAAGTCGCGGCACCAACTCTCCATCTCATGGGTCCAGTCCCGGCCGCTGACCCGGTCCACCAGACGCAGGCGCTCCTCCTGCAGCAGGGCGATGGGCGGCCGCGGCACGCCCATGCCCACGTCCTCCTCGGGACAAACGTCCAGCAGGATCCAGCCGGCGGGCAACAGGCCAAGCCCTGGACAGGGTCGGCTGGCGCCGTCGTAGCGGCAAGCCACGCCCCGCAGGCAGCGGCTGACCAACAGGGTGGGGGGAGACAGGCTGGGCATGGGCCATCCTTTGATTCCAGGGGCGGAAACAAAGAACGCCGGCGGGGGCCGGCGTTCTTCTTGAAGTCCTGCGGCAGGGCCAGGGTCAGCCGGCGGCCTTCTCAAGCCGGACCAGGTAGACGTCGAACTCGTCGCGGGTCATGTCCTGGGCGGCGCCCAAGGCGAAGGCCACAGCGTCGAAGCTCTGGATCTTGTGACACAGGCGCTGGATGCGCAGGATGTCATCCTGGGTGAGCTTGAAATTCAGCCGGTTGTTGGCCAGCCAGGTGTTGACCTCGTCCTCGTACTCCAGCCCGCGGACCAGGGTCCAGACCCCGTTCAGCTTGAAGTACTTGGACAGCCGGTCCAGCACACGCAGGCTGGGGCTGTGGTCCGGGTCGTTGAGGATGGATTGGACGCTGCCCACGCCGATGCCGGCCTGCTTGGCGAGGCGGATGATGCCGATCCCCTTGCCGTCGCTGTTGTCGTTCATCAGCTTGCGCAGCGTTTTCCCGACCTGGGTGTGGATCACCCGGGCTTGTGGATCAATTCGCTTTCGTTGCATAGTCGTCCCCATTACTTATTCCAGGTGCGATAAGGCGAACCCGCCAGCACGTGCCCGCTAGCCAGCGCTGACAGCAGTCATGGATGCATCAAAACCTGTCGATGTGCCCGTTTCAGGTGTCCTGATAAGGCTCCGGAATATACGGATGCAATCAAGGAGTAGCGAGGGTTCCCGGTGAGGTTTTTCTACCTTCTCCGCGCGGAAAAACCCTCTTGGCATGCGGCCCGGAGGGGAAGATTCGCCCCGGACGGCCGGTTCCGCCCAGACTGGGCGTGCACGGCGGGCTTCCGGTGCCGGGTCGGGCCGGGCGGTCCGGCCGCACAGCCATCCAGCTCCAAGGAGAGACCAGCATGTTCGAGCAGATCCTGTCCCAGCTTGGCCCGGAAGCGTCCTGGCTGCTGGAGCACAAGTGCGCCACCGTGGATCGCAGCCGCCTGATCCTGCCGGGTCCCGAGCACGTGGACCGGGTCTTCTCCCAGAGCAACCGCAGCAACCGCGTCCTGCGCCAATTGCAGTGGCTGCACTCCACGGGCCGGTTGGGCGGCACGGGCTACCTATCCATCCTGCCGGTGGACCAGGGCATCGAGCACAGCGCGGGCGCCAGTTTCTCCCGCAACCCCGACTACTTCGACCCCGAGAACATCGTCCACCTGGCCATCGAGGCCGGCTGCAACGGCGTCACCTCGACGCTGGGCGTGCTGGGCATCGTCAGCCGCAAGTACGCGCACCGCATCCCGTTCGTGGTCAAGCTGAACCACAACCAGCTGCTGACCTACCCCAACACCTTCGACCAGATCATGTTCGCCCAGGTGGACCAGGCCGTGGACATGGGCGCCGTGGGCGTGGGCGCCACGGTCTACTTCGGCAGCGAGGAGAGCAACCGCCAGATCCTGGAAGTGGCCGAGGCCTTCGCCTACGCCCACCAGCGCGGGCTGTTCACCATCCTCTGGTGCTACATGCGCAATCCGGCCTTCGTCCAGCCGGACAAGGACCTGCACGTGGCGGCGGACCTGACGGGCCAGGCCAACCACCTGGGCGTCACCATCGAGGCCGACATCATCAAGCAGAAGCAGCCCGAGTGCAACGGCGGTTTCCCGGCCCTCAAGTTCGGCAAGAGCGATCCGCGCATGTACGGCGAGTTGATCACCGACCACCCGGTGGACATGGTCCGCTGGCAGGTGGTGAACTGCTACATGGGCCGGGCAGGAATGATCAACTCCGGCGGCGCCTCGGGCCAGAACGACCAGGCCCAGGCCGTGCGCACGGCCGTGATCAACAAGCGCGGCGGCGGAATGGGCCTGATCCTCGGCCGCAAGGCCTTCCAGAAGCCGCTGAAGGAGGGCGTGGAGATCATCCACGCCGTTCAGGACGTCTACCTCTGTCCGGAGATCAGCGTGGCCTGAGGGCCGCCTCACATCGACCCCACCCACTCCCCCGGTCTCCCGCCGGGGGAGTTCTTTTTTCCTGCCCCCTAAATCCGCGCCGCGGCTTTGTCGATAGCCAGTTTCACGGATTCCCAGCTTGACGTCGCCGGGATCCGACCCCCTCACGTTGACCAGATCGCGAGACGTACATGACCCTGAACCCCATGTATGACCCCGGACCGGCCACCAGCCAGTTTCTGGTGCAGAACCAGGCGCGCCTGCTGACCCTGCTGGAACATCTGTCCACCGGCGTCCTCACCGCGGATGCCAACGGACTGATCCGGATGGTCAACGGGGCCTTCCGCCAGATCCTGGGCTGCTGGAGCGGTGGACCGGGCCAGCCGCTGCGGCAGTGCGCGCCGCTGGTGATGGGCGGCGTGGGCCACGAGCTGGATGAACTGGTGCGGCTGGGCAAGGAATTCGACCGGGAGCTGGTCCTCCACCAGCCCGGCGGCGTGCGCCGCACGCGCCTGCAGGGGCGGCTGGTGCCCAACATCGCCAACCAGGTGACCGAGTACCTGCTGCTGCTGGAGCCGCCCACCGTGGAGCGGCTGGACGACCTGGAGCGCGCGCGCCTGGAGCGCCTGCTGCGGCGCAGCCAGCGGATGGAGAGTTTCGGCCTGCTGGCCGCGGGCATCGTGCACGACCTGAACAACGTGCTGGCCTGCATCCTGGGGGCCTCGGAGCTGCTGGATTCGCTGGTGGACCCGCACGCGGCCGAGGCGCCGCTGGTGCGCCAGATCGGCGAGGCCACCCAGCGCGGCGCCCTGATGACGCGCAAGGTGCTCTCGCTGGCCCGGCTGGAGGAGGGCGGGCGCGAGGCCATCAACTTCAACCACGTGATCCACGACGTTATGGTCCTGCTCAGGCGCAGCGTGGACCCGCGCATCGAGATCCGCATGAACCTCCACCCGGCGGCCATGACGGTCCACTCCGACACCACCACGCTGCATCAATTGCTGATGAATCTCTGCGTCAACGCCCGGGACGCCATGCCCGACGGCGGCGAGCTGCACGTGTCCTCCGGCTGGTCCACCCTGCGCGAGCTGCGCGAGGAGGCCAGCGAGCCCGGGGAGTGCGGACTGAGCCTGGGCTCCACCTCCCTGCTGGACGGCCGGGCGGACAAGGTTCTGGTGCGCGTGGAAGTGCGGGACACGGGCACGGGCATGGACGCCGACCTGTTGCCGCGGATCTTCGACCCCTTCTTCACCACCAAGGATGACAGCAGCGGCACGGGGCTGGGGCTGGCCATGGTGCAGAAGACCGTGGAAGAATTGGGCGGACGCCTGCAGATCAAGACGCGCCGCGACTGGGGCACCAGCATCCGGCTCTTCTTCCCCTGGTACGATCAGGCCCTGCCCAAGGCACCGACGGCGGAAGGCAGCCAGCGGGAAGTGGTGACGGGCCGCGGGCGGATCATGGTGGTGGACGACGACGAGGTGGTGCGCACCACCATGTGCGACCTGATCCGCACGCTGGGCTACGAGGTCCAGGCCATGCCCGACGGCCTGGCGGCGGTGGAGGCCTTCCTGGAGTCGCCCAACGCTTGGGATCTCGTGCTGCTGGACCTGATGATGCCGCGAATGGACGGCGTGGAGGCCCTGCGCCGGATCCGCGCCGTGCGCGGGGACCAGCCCGTGCTGGTGGTGACGGGCTTCGCCGGGCCGCAGAACGTGCAGAAGCTGGAGCAGATCGCCCGGGTGCCGCTGCTGATGAAACCGATCCAGATCCGCGAGCTGAGTCGCCACATCGCGCAACTGGTCAAC
The DNA here is from genome assembly GCA_041675285.1 of Candidatus Delongbacteria bacterium. Classification (NCBI taxonomy): domain Bacteria; phylum Candidatus Delongiibacteriota; species Candidatus Delongbacteria bacterium. Next base: position 16,269 of record JBAYTZ010000010.1, on the reverse strand, counting down.
TGATCCACCCCTGGTTCAGGCAGAGCAAGAGGGACGGGCTGAGGCTCGTCCCTCTTGTTTGCATCCGGGCAGTCTCACCACAGAGACACAGAGAGTTTTATGGATGGAATAGGTCGGGCACGATGGCGGAAGACAGGATCCAACGAAAGGCGTGACTTCTTCCTCTCTATCCGTGTCTCTGTGCCTCTGTGTCTCTGTGTTGAGTCTTCGCTCAGCCGCGGGAGGCCGCCACGCGCCGGCCCAGCTCGCGCGTGCGCCGGGCCGCCTGGCCAGGCCAGTCCGCGCCCAGGAAGAGCAGGAGCATGCCCGTGCCTTTGAGGGCGCAGGAGATGAGGATCGCCGCCCAGACCGCGTTGATGCCCCAGTCGGTGTGGGCGACCAGGAAGTAGGCCAGGGGAATGCGGGCCAGGTTGCCCGGCACGGTGATCCAGAGCGGGTAGCTGGAGATGCCCGCGCCGGTCATGCCTTCGGAGAGGATCAGCTCGAGGATTTGGAACAGGTTGGCCACGGCCGCCAGCCGCAGGTACATGGCGGAGAGGCGGATCAGCTCCGGATCGTCGGTGTAGATGGAGCAGAGGTGTTCGGGGACCAGGGTCCAGAGCAGGGAGAAGGCCAGGGCCAGGGGCAGGGCGGCCAGCAGCACGCGCAGCACCGAGGCCCGCAGGTGGCGGCCCAGCAGGCTGGGTTGCAGGGCTTCGCTGCGCAGGCTGTCGCGACCCATGGCCTCGCCGGTCAGGGCGCTGGCCGCGGCCCCGAAGCCCACCAGCACCATGAAGCCGATGGACTCGTTGCCCCGGATGCCGATGCCGATCACGCCGAAAGCCTGCTGGCCGAACTGCGAGAGCACGCGGTTCAGGGCCATGAAGATGCCGGAGTAGAAGCTGACCGAGGCGGCCACCGGCAGGCCCACGCGCAGGATCTCGGCCCACAGGCCGGGCTCCAGCCGCCACTGGCCGCGGCCGGGCAGCCGGCGCCGCAGGCGGGCCACCCAGCGGTCGTCCACTCCCGCCGGACGGGGATTGAGGCGTCCACCCAGGAGGAACATGCCCGTACTGCCTACCACGCCGCGGGTGAGCACGCTGGCCAGGGCGATGCCCCGGATGCCCGCGCCGAAGACCAGGATGGAGAGGGCGCTCAGGCTGGCGTTGAGGAACACGCCGCCCAGCTGCAGGCGAAAGGGCGTGCGCGTGTCGCCCATCCCGATGAAGATGCCGTCGCTGACCATGGCCAGGCTCATCAGGGGGAAGCCGGCGTAGATGCGGCGCAGGTACTCGCTGCCCAGCCGCAGGGTCTCGCCTTCGCCACCCATGGCCGCCAGCAGACGCGGGCTGAAGAGCATGCCCAGGCCGCCCATCAGCAGGCCCAGGCCCAGGCTGAGCAAAACGCCCTGCAGCGCGGCCCGGCGCAGGCCCTGCCGGTCCTCCATCCCGCGCAGACGGGCCACGAGGCTCAGCGTGCCCTTCTGCACCAGGGCCATCAGGCCGGCGTTGAAGATGGTGACCATCACCACCAGGCCCAGGGCCGAGGTGGCCTCGGGACCGATGAGCCGGGCCCAGAGGAAATCGTTGATGCTGAAGAGGGTGTTGAACAACGCGCTGCCGGCGGCGGGAAGCGCGAGCCCGTAGACGCGCCGCCACGAGGGTACGGCGAAGTCAGCGGGGGGACGGATGGCCTCCGTCAGGCTGCGGACGAGGATCAAGCGGAACTCCTGACGGAACCTGTCGGCGGTCCTGGACGTTGACGGCGTTCGCAATATGGAAATGCGGGCTCGAAGTCGCCCCGCGGCCAAGACGGATAGGCCGCCAGCTTGGAGCCCGTGGCGTCCATCGTATATTGGCGCCATGTGGATGCTGATCGTACTCGTGCCCTTCAGTCTGTTGGGCCTGGCCAGTTGCGTGGTCCTGGGCGGGCCGCGCCGCTACAACCTGCTGGCCGGCGTGTTCGGGCTGGTGCTGCTCTGGGGCTGGCTGGTCCTGGGCTGGTGGCTGGGGCTGGGCTGGCTGCTGCTCTACGGCGGCCTGCGGCTGGGACTGATCGTGGACTACTCCCGGCGCCGCAAGGCGACGGAACAAGGCGTGTCGGGCGCGGCCCGCTACCTGAGTTTCCTGCCGCATGAGAAGGGCCGCCAGGGACTGGTGCTCTGGCTGCCGCCGCTCAAGGTGCCGCTCTACTGGGCGGTCAAGCGCTTCAAGGGTCCGCTGCCCGCCATGGGCGTGGCGGGAACGGGCCGCGGATCCGGCGGGCAGATGCTGCTGCCGGTGCTCAACCAGATCTTCGGCCAGAGCCGGGGATTCCGAATCGACACGCGGCACCTGCCCGGCCAGACGGGGCCGGCCATGGAAATCCGCTGCGACTGACCTGAAAGGACTCTCATGACCACGTGGAAGCAAGTGGCCCTGATCGGGGTCATCGGACTGGCCCTGGCCTTCTGTGTGAACACGTTGCGCGGCGCCACCAAACTGCCGCTCAAGCCGGCGGCCCAGCTGACGGCCAAGGCGGGCGGGGCGGACACCCTGGCGGTGGCGGCGGCCAAGCTGGCCGTGATCGGCTTCGAGGAGGCCGACGCCCTGCACCGCAAGGAACTGGCCACCTTCGTGGACGCCCGCGAGCTGGAAGACTTCGACAAGGGCCACATTCCCGGCGCCGTCTGCCTGCCCGTGGACCAGTTCCGCGCCGGCAAGCAGAAGCTGATGGCTCCCAAGGGCAGCCTCGTGGTGGTCTACTGCAGCGGCGGGGAATGCGAATCCTCCCACGACCTGGCCCGCCTGTTGGGCAAGGCCGGGTTCAAGAAGGTCCGCGTCTACAGCGGCGGCTACGACGAGTGGGAAGCCCTGGGTCAACCGGTGGAGAAATGAGTCGTCGTCCCTCCACGTCCGCGCTGATTCTGGTCTGGGCCTGCCGGCTGGTGCTGGGCGGGCTCTTTCTCTTCGCCGCCTACGGCAAGATCCTCAACCCGGCGGAGTTCGCCGCCGCCATCCGCAAATTCCATGTGCTGCCCTACGACTGGAGCAACCTGCCGGCCATCGTCCTGCCCTGGATCGAGGGGCTGGCGGCGCTGCTGTTGATCACGGGTCCCTGGCGGCGCGGCGCCGTGGTCTGGCTGGGCGGCCTGCTGGTGGGCTTCCTGGGACTGTTTGCCTGGGTGCTGATCATGGGCCTGGACGTGGACTGCGGCTGCTTCGGCAAACTGGGCGTCTACATGAGCGTGCTGGCCGGAGACGTGGGCTGGAAGTCCATCCTGCGCAATCTGGTCCTGCTGGGCATGGCGGGCTGGATCTGGCGGCACGATCTGCGCCACGCGCGGCGCTGACCCCCGATGGAAGCCCGCTGTCACTGGATCGCCACGCCGGCCGGCCGCCTGCACGTGGAGGAATGGGGTCCGCCTGACGGCCGGGTGCTGCTCCTGCTGCACCACGGCGGGGACGGCTTCGCCCACGGACCCTGGCCCGCGCCCTTTCCCGACCTGATCACGGCTGCGCCTCCCTGGCGCCTGCTGCGCGTGGACCGGCTGGGCTACGGACTCAGCGACCCGCGTCCGGCCGGCTTTCCCGCCGGCTTCTTCCAAACCGATCTGGAGCAGCTGGAACTCGTGCTGCAGGCCCTGGCGCCGGCGGGTCCGCTGACCCTGGCGGGCACCAGCGACGGCGGCACCCTGGCTCTGCTGGCCGCCGCCCGCTGGCCGGAGCGCGTGGCGGGCGTGGCCGTGGAAGGGGCCCACTACCGCACGGAACCGGCCAGCATGATCCCCACCCTGCTGGACATGCAGCGCCGCTTTCAGGAGAAGCACGGCCCTCCGCACGCCGCCGAACCGCCCCAGCACGCCACCCTGCGCGCCTGGTTCTCGGGCTGGCTGGAGATCTGCGCGCAGGGCTGGAGCATCGCGGCGGAACTGGCCGCCGTGCGCTGCCCCGTGACCGTGCTCCAGGGTGAGTTGGACGGCGTGGTGGAGGATCGGCACGCGTTCGAGCTGGCCGCCCTGCTGGGTGGACCGACCCGTGTGCGCATCCTGCCGGGCGGCGCGCACCTCAGCCAGCGCAGCCACCCGGAGGCCTGGGCGGACTGGTTGCTGGAGTTCCTGGGCGACCCGCCCGGCGCGGATTCCCGCGCATGACCCCGCGCTTCAAGGCGGAACTCAACCTGGCGCTGATGTGCGTGATCTGGGGCAGCACCTTCTCGCTGGTGCGCGAGAGCCTCTCCGGCACGGATCCCTGGCTCTTCCTCAGTCTGCGCTTCGGGCTGGCGATTCCCGCCTGTCTGCTGATCTTCGGCCGCCAGCTCGACCTGCGCGACGCCGTCACCCGGCGCCGCGGCCTGGGCCTGGGCGTCGTGCTCTTCCTGGCTTTCCTCACCCAGACCCTGGGGCTGCAGACCATCAGCGCCTCGCGCTCGGGCTTCCTCACGGCGCTCTACATCGTGCTGGTCCCGCTGCTGCTGGCCGCCTGGAATCTGCGCCGGCCCTCGGCGCGCTCGCTGGGCGCGGCGGGCGTTTCCCTGGCGGGCGTGGCCCTGCTCAGCGGCCTGAGCCTGGGGGGCGAGCCGCTGGTCCTGGGCCCGGGCGAATTCTTGACCCTGCTCTGCGCCCTGCTGTTTGCGCTGCAGATCCTGCTGGCCGACCGGCTGCCCGTGGCGGGCAAGGTCTGGAGCCTGCACTTCTGGCAGATCGCCACCGTGGCCGCGCTCTCGCTGGCGGGCTGGCTGCTGCTGGGCGAGGCGCGGATGCGCCTGGACAGCCAGCTGGCGGTCTCGCTCTTCATCAACAGCGTGTTCGGCACGGTGGTGGCGCTGGGCCTGCAGCTGCGCTACCAGCCGGACACCACGCCGGAGCGGGCCGCCCTGGTCTACTCCTTCGAGCCGGTCTTCGCCGCGCTGATGGCCGTCTGGATCCTGGGGGAGAAGCTGGGCCCGCTGGAGTGGCTGGGCGGCGGCCTGATCCTGCTGGCCCTGCGCCTGGCTGATCCCGGGCCGGCGGAGACTCATCCTGGTCCGGTCTGAGGCCAGGGATCGGGATTCCACCACAGAGACACAGAGGCACAGAGTTCAGACTGGACCTGGCCGGGGTTGGAATTGGATCGTCCGAGAATCCAGTTGCGCACGCAGCCTCCAAGGCTCGAAGACGATTTGTGTCACACGAGGGGAAGGTCTTTGGAGCTTTTTCCACAGAGACACAAAGACACAGAGACGGAGTTGGATCTCGCTGTGTCTCTGCGTCGAGTTTGAGTTTCGCGCACTCAGTCATTGATCATTCGAAGCACTCGCATCCTCATCCTTCGGCTGGCGTGCGCTACACACTCGCCTCCGCCTTCTACCCTCCAATCTTGTCTCTGTGCCTCTGTGTCTCTGTGTTGATGGGCATTGGTGGTTGGTTCTGGTGATAGACCCCGCCCGGGCGAGTCTTGACAAAGGTCATAGGCTCTGCTAGGATGAAGCACACGCCTTGACCCAGCCACTCCGTCGGCGCCGGCCTCTTGCCGGCTCTTTTTGTGCGGACTCCGGCCGGTGCGGCGCAACCCGGAGATGGCTGGATGTGGTGGGACCGCGACAACGAGACGGAGGCCCAGGCGGGCGCGCTGCCCACCTGGGGCATGCTCCGCCGCGTCCATCCCTACGTGCGGCCGCACCTGCCCCGCTTCGGGCTGGCCCTGCTGCTGGCGCTGGCCGGCGTGGGCCTGATGCTGCTCCAGCCGGTGATCTTCAAGCGCATCGTGGACGTGGACTACCCGGCCAAGGACATGGGCGGGCTGCTGACCAGCGTGGGCGTCTACACGGCCTTGCTGGCGCTGGGCACGCTGTTCTCCGGGTTGGCCACGGTGCTGCTGGGGCGGGGCGGCGTGGAAGTCGTGAACGTGATCAAGCGCGACCTCTTCGCCAAGGCGCTGGCGCTGGGCCTGCCCTGGCTTGAGTCCAAGCCCGTGGGCACGCTGGTCTCGCGCATCGAGTCCGACAGCCAGCGGCTGGTCAACCTCACCTCCACCATGGCCGTACGCATCCTCAGCGCCACGGTGATGATCTTCGGCAGCGTGCTCGTCGTCTCCCGCGTGGACCACCGGCTCTTCCTGATCTGCGCCGCCGTTCTGCCCGTGATGGTGGGCGGCACCTGGTTCATCTTCGGCCGGATGCGCGCGCGCTTCCGCGAGGAGCGCCGCCAGTACGCCAAGATCACGGGCGAGGTGGCGGAGTTGGCCCCCGCGGCGCGGCTGATCCAGGCCTTGGGCGTGGAGGCCTGGGCCGAGGAGCGCCTGGCCGGGCACAACCGCGGCTACAAGCGCTTCGTGGTCCGGCTCAACCTGCTGGAGTACTCGCTCTGGGGCGGGATGGGCCTGATGCAGATCCTGATGACCTGCCTGGCCCTCTGGCTGGGCAGCGCCTGGATCGCCGACGGGAGCATGAGCGCGGGCACGCTGGTGATGTTCGCCCAGTACGCGGGCATGATCTACTGGCCGATCATCGAGCTCTCCGAGCAACTGGCCGAGATCCAGCGCGCCGGCGGCGCGGCGGACCGCATCTTCACCATGCTGGACACGCCGCCCACGGTGCCAGCGCCGGCCGATCCCAAGCCGCTGCCCGCGCGGGCCGGGCGGGCCGGGCGGCTGGAGTTCCAGTCCGTCTCCTTCGAGTACGAGGCCGGCAAGCCCGTGCTGACGGACTTCAACCTGGTGGTGGAACCCGGCGAGACCGTGGCCCTGGTGGGGCCCACCGGCGGCGGCAAGAGCACGATCCTCAATCTGGTGACCCGTCTGCGGGACGTGAGCGCGGGACGCATCCTGCTGGACGGGACGGACATCCGCGAGTTCGATCCGCGCGAGTACCGGCGGCTCTTCGGCCTGGTGCTGCAGGACCTCTACCTCTTCCCGGCCAGCGTGGAGGACAACCTGCGCGCCTTCCGGCCCGAGGTGCCCGCCGAGCGCGTGCGCGAGGCTGCGCGGGTGGCGGGAATCGAGGAGGAGATCCTGCGCCGGCCCCAGGGCTACGCCGCCGTGCTGGCAGAGCGCGGCGCCGACCTGTCCTACGGCCAGCGTCAGCTGCTGGCCCTGGCCCGCGCGCTGGCGGTGGATCCGCCGATCCTGGTGCTGGACGAGGCCACCAGCAGCGTGGATCCGCGCACGGAGCGCCACATCCAACGCACGCTGGAGCTGCTGACCCGGGGCCGCACGACGCTGGTGGTGGCGCACCGACTCTCCACCGTACGGCACGCCGACCGCATCCTGGTGGTGCGCGGCGGCACGGTGGCCGAGCAGGGGCGGCACGCCGAGCTGCTGGCCCTGGACGGCCTCTACGCCGAGTTGCTGCGCACCCAGCAGGCGCATCACGGCGCGGCGGCCATCCTGCCCGGACCCGACGAGGGCGAGACGGAGGCGGCGGCATGAGCGCGCTGCGCAAAGTGCTGCGCTGGTTCGCCCCCTACTGGCGCAAACAGCGGCGCGGGATGGGCCTGGTGCTGCTGCTGACCGCCCTGGGCGTGGCGGCCAGCACGACCTATCCGCTGATTTTCAAGTTCGTGCTGGACGAGCTGGTGCAGCAGGGCGACCCGCTCAGCGCGCGCCAGTGGGTGCTGGCCCTGCTGGGCGCCGGGCTGCTCCAGCAGATCCTCCAGTGGCTGCTGCCCGTCTCACGCGCGGCGCAGAACCTCGAAAACGCGATGGAGATCCGGCTGGGCCTGTTCCGCCGAATCCTGCGCAAGACGGCGGCCTTCTTCTCCCGCTTCCGCTCCGGCGATCTGGTCACGCGCCTCACGGACGACATCGACGTGGAGGACAAGCTGGCCTGGTACTCGTGCTCGGGCGTGTTCCGTCCCATCGAGGCCATCCTGCGGCTGGTGTTCTCGCTGATCGTGATGATGAGCCTGGACTGGCGCCTGACCCTGTTCAGCGTGGCGCCGCTGCCGCTGGTGGTCTGGCTGATGACGCGCACCGAGCACCTTCAGGAGAAGCATTACGGCGAGCGCCAGAAGCGCACCAGCGAGACCGTGGACGTGCTGGAGTCGGCCTTCAGCGGCGTGCGCATCGTGCTCTCCTACGCGGCCGAGAAGGCCCAGGACGCCCTGTTCCAGACGGCCCTGGAGCGGCGGATGAAGAGCGAGAAGAACGTGCTGACCCTGCGCGCCGTGCTCGAGGGGCTGGGCTCGCTGCTCAACCAGAGCGGCGTGGTCATCGTGCTCTTCGTGGGCGGCGGCTACCTGATCAGCGGGCGGATCTCGCTGGGCGATTTCTACGCGTTCGTGGCCTACCTGGGCAGCCTGACGGGGCCGCTCTGGACCATCTCGTGGTTCTTCGTCTCCACCAACGTGGTCTCCAGCAGCGTGGACCGCATGTCCCAGGTGGAGGCGCTGCCCGAGCGCGAGCCGGGCCGCGCGGCGCCGGACGACGCGCAATGCCTGCATCTGAGCGGCCTGAGCTTCGCCTGGACGCCCGAGGGTCCGCCGCTGCTGGACAACCTGAGCCTGGTGCTGGCGCGCGGCGAGACCGTGGCCGTGGTGGGTCCGGTGGGCTGCGGCAAGACCACGCTGCTCGAACTGGCAGCGGGGATCCAGGAGCCGGGGGCGGGCGAGGTGCGGCTGGACGGGACCCCCGTGCAGCAGCTGACCTCCGCCGTGCGCAGCCGTCGGCTGGGCTGGGTGCCCCAGGAGAGCCTGCTCTTCTCGGGCGAGGTCGCGGACAACGTGAGCCTGGGCCGGGCCGGGCTGGAGCAGGCCCAGGTGGAGGCCGCCCTGGCCGTGGCCTGCGTGGAGACGGAGTTCCCTCCCGGCCGGCGCATCGAACAAGGCGGCGTGGGACTCTCCGGCGGCCAGCGTGGCCGGGTGGCCCTGGCGCGGGCCGTGGCTGCGCGGCCGGACTTCCTCCTGCTGGACGACGCCACAAGCGCCCTGGACGCCACCACCGAGCGCCGCTTCTGGGAACGCCTGCGCGACCAGCTGCCCGAGACCGGCGTGCTGGTGGCCACCCATCGCGAGGCCACCGCCCGGGTGGCCGACCGCGTGCTCTGGCTGGAGCAGGGCCGGATCCTGCACCAGGGCCGCCACGACGAACTGCTGTCCCGTGAGCCGGGCTACCGCGAGCTCTTCGCCAAGGAGTAGCGGCAGTCATCACGTCCCGCCACGTCACCCACGACGCAGCCTGACACATCCTCCCGGATCGACTTGCCGCTCTGCTGTCCCTAACGCATGTGGTGCTGCAGCATGCGCGGCGCCGATCCCGCCTAGGGCAGGAAGAGCCGTCCCTGCGCCAGGCAGTCCGCCAATTCCCCCCACACCTCCCGCAGGCGCGGCCGGTCCGGCTCGGGCCCCAGCGCCTCCAGCAGCCGGCGGGCCAGCGGGCCGCGCTCGAGGATGAGATCCAGGTTGCCCGATTGCTCGTCATCCAGCCGCGGGCGTTCGGCCAGGATCCGGCGCCAGAGTTCGCCCGCCTCCAGCGGGTGTGACACACCGAAACAGGCCAACAGGGCGGGATCGGTGACTCGGGCGCGCTCACCGTCGCGCGCGCAGACCCAGAGCTGCGCCGCCAGGGTCTCGGTGTCCAGGGCCTGCTGCGCGGCCAGCGGCGCCCAGCGCTCCTGGATCAACCAGTCCAGCCCCTGCACGATGGCCGCGGCCACGGCCTCGTCCGCCGCCGGGCACTCCTGCACGTCCACCACGCGGATCTCCAGCGCCATCCGGTCGTAGCGGGCGATGGCCCCGCGGGAGTTCAGCCACTCATGCTGGAGGAGACCCTCCGGGTCCAGCGGTGCGATGTCGGCCCAGATCCGTCGGAAGATGCGCTCCTCGTAGTCCCGGCGGTTCCAGACGGGCTCGGGCACGACCAGGCCGGCGATGGACGGGATGCGGGCCTGGTTGCCGCGGTAGACGTCCAGGCGGCGGTCCAGCCAGCCCGTGAGACGTCCATCGAGCACGGGCGAGCTGGCGGCCAAGGCGGGAATCAGCGGCAGCAGCAGGCGCACGGCGGCGTGCAGGCGCGCAAACTCGGCGTCGCCCGAGAAGGCCAGATTCAGGTGCGCGCTCTGCAGGTTGCTCCAGCCGTGGCCCCGGCAGCCAAAGATGCGGTCGTAGGCGGCGTAGATCTCGCGGTGGCCGTGGGGCCAGAGTCGCGTGTCCCGCTCCGGGTCCAGCCAGGGGTGCATGGCGCCGGGCAGGAGGCGCGCCCCCAACGGCTCCAGCAACCGATTGGCCAGCGACACCTGCTGTTGGAAGCCCGCCGCCAGCCCGCTCAGCGCGGGGACGGGGCCGACGGTCTTGAATTCCACCACGTGCAGCACCAGCTCGTTGGACCAGCCGAAGACGCCCGCCTCATCCGCTCCGGGAGCGGCGAACTCCACGTCGTCCACGGCCGCGCCGGGCTCGCCATCCGTCCGCGCGCCGGGTTCGGCGGCGGCGGCGGCCAGCAGCCGGTCCGCCAGGGGCAACGGATCCAGCGAGCGGGCGTCCACGATGATGTGCTCCAGCTCCAGGCCGAAGCCCGTCAGCAGGCCCGGGGTCATGCGCTCCAGCCTCCCGTCTTGCTCTGTTCGATGCGGCGCAGGAAGACGCGCATGATCCGCAGGTAAAGTTCGTCCTTGAGGATCTCGTCCTCGAAGCCGGCGTCGATGTTGGGATTGTCGTTGACCTCGATGACCACGAACTGGTCGCCGATCTGTTTGATGTCCACGCCGTAAAGCCCGTCGCCGATCAGATTGGCCGCCTTGAGGGCGATCTTCATCAGCGGCGTGGGCGCGTGCTCGACAGGGATCGAGTCCACCCGGCCGTAGGTGGGATCGCCGGTCTCGTCGTCGTGGCGCACGATCTGCCAGTGCTTGTCCGCCATGTGGTAGCGGCAGACGAAGATCGGCTGGCGGTCGAAGATCCCCACCCGCCAGTCGAAGGTGGTGGGCAGGTAGGACTGGGCGATGAGCAAGTCGCTCTTGGCGAACATGCGTTGTGCCTCGACCTGGAGCTCCTCCAGGCTCTCCGCCTTCACCACGCCTTGGGAGAAACTCGAGTCGGGCTGCTTGAGGATGATGGGCAGGCCCAGTTCGCGCTCCACGTCCGGGCCGATTTCCTTGTAGCAGATCAGCGTGCGCGGCGTGGCCAGCCGGTGCTTCTGCAGCAGCTCGGCCAGGAAGACCTTGTTGGAGCACTTGAGGATGGAGACCGGGTCGTCCACCACCACCAGACCCTGGGCCACGGCCCGGCGCGCCCAGCGGTAGGTGTAGTGGTGGACGTTGGTTGTGTCACGGATGAACAGCGCGTCGAACTCCGCCAGCCGGCCGCCATCGTCACGCGAGATCACCTCGGTGGCCAGGTCGAGGGACTCCGCCGCGCGGACGAAGTGGCGGATGGCCCGGGCGTTGGAGGGCCGCTGGACGGCCTGCTCGTCCCAAAGGATGGCCAGGTCGTAGCGCCAGCGGTGGCGGGGCCGTGTCACACGCTGGCTGCCGGCGAAGAAGTCCAGGATGCGTTCGTGCACGAAGCTCAGGTGCTCGGCGGGAATCTCGCTGGCGGCCAGGGGCCGGATGCTCTGCAGGTGCCATCGCTGCTCGGCCTCGTGCCAGGAGAACTGCGCCTGCAGGAAGGGCGCCTGGAAGGACTTGAAGAGTTGCTGGCAGAGCCGGTCGTACTTGCGTGCCAGGTTGCGGCCGAAGTAGATGCTGAGCGTGAATTCCTTGGAGCGCAGCCCGGCCAGGGCGCGCTGGATGTCCTCGTCCAGCTCCTCCGAGTGCAGGCGCAGCATGGCGCTGCTCTTCAGGTCCTGGATGGTGGTCAGGTCCGGGAAGGGCCGGTGGCCGCGGGCCTCCGCCAGCAGGCTGACGTAGTAGCCCGTGCTCTGGTAGCGGTAGGAGCGGCAGAGGTTGAAGATCCGCAGGTTCTTGCGCTCGATGGCCGCCGGACTGGTGAGGTAGTCGCGGGCGGCCATCAGCTCCACCTTGGCGGTGGAGAGCGGCCAGTCGGCCGGGTTGTTCACGACGATCAGGACATCCATGGCTTACTCGTTTCTGTGACGCGGACGGATGATCAGGAAGTTGGCGTCATGGGTCAGCACGCCCAGCAGGATGGCGCCCTGCACGCGATCCATCGGCACGTGGTAGTAGGGGTTGTCGGCCAGCGGATGGTGCTGGTAGGGGTCGGCCACCTGGACCAGCCCGCCGGGCTTGGTGCCGCTGAGCAGCACGAAGTGTCCGGTGGGCGTGCCGCAGAGGTCGTCCTCTTCCTCATCCTCCTCGCGTTCGCGCATGGAGTGGTAGAGGTAGGTGGAGCTCAGCCCGGTGAGGATCGGCTGGCCGCGGTGCAGAAAGCCGCGCAGCAGGTGCTTGGTCAGGTCCTCGAAGCGCAGCTCGCCGCCCAGCTGCAGGAAGCGCAGGTAGGCCTCGGTGGCCACGCTGAGCCGACTCTTGTTCTTGAACAGCGCCTGCTCGCGCAGCCGGCGCGGCAGGTCGGGCACCGGCGGATGGAACCAGGTGGGGTCGAAGAGGTGCAGGTTGTAGGTGTAGAGCGTGGCCTTGTAGCCGCGCTCCAGCGCGTGGTTGGCCAGGAAGACGGCCAGCGTGCCGCCGCCCCGCACGCGCGTGATCTCCTTCACCAGGCGGGGCAGCGGGATCTCGTCGCCGAAGTAGTGATAGATCGCCTGCAGGCAGGTGGGGCCGCAGGCCGTGTCGTCGGGCTGGAGCTGGATCTCAAGGCGTCGTTCCATCGACACACCGTTTCGGGGTTGTGGAAAGACCAGCGGACCCGGGGCGAAGTGCGGCCGGATCCCGAACCGGAGGCGGCCCCTACCAGGCCTTGAGCGCCTCGCCGAACTCCTCGATCTCCGCGGGCAGGCCGGTGGAGACGCGGATGCAGTGCGGCAGCCGGAAGGCGCCCAGCGGCCGGACGATCACGCCGCGCAGCAGGCAGTGGCGCGCGAAGTCGTCGGCCTGTTCGGGGTCGGCCAGCGGGAACATGACGAAGTTGGCCTGGCTGGGCGCGCAGTTCAGGCCCTTGGCGTGGAGCAGCTCTTCCAGCCGCGCGCGGCCCGCGGCGTTCAGGCGGACGGTTTCGTGGAGGAAGGCCGTGTCGGCCAGCGCGGCCACGCCCGCCGCCTGGGCCGGGACGCTGGGTTCGAAGGGCAGCTTGACCTTCATCAGGTTGGTGATCAGGTCGCCGTGGGCCAGTCCGTAGCCCAGCCGCAGGCCGGCCAGGCCGTGGCTCTTGGAGAAGGTGCGCAGGGTGAGCACGTTGTCGAAGCGGTAGAGCAGGCTGTCCGGGTAATCGGCCTCCGGGGCCACGTAGTCGATGTAGGCCTCGTCCAGCACCACCAGCGTGTGCTCGGGCACGCGCTGCATGAAGCGGCCGAACTCCGCCCGCGTAAAGATGGTCCCGGTGGGGTTGTTGGGGTTGGCCAGGTAGACCAGCCGCGTGTGCGGGCCGATGGCCTCGGCCAGCGCCTCCAGGTCGAAGGCGTAGTCGCGCAGCGGCACCGTGCGCAGGGTGACGCCCCGGCTCTGGGCCAGCACGTAGAAGCCCACGAAGGTGCCCTCGCTGGTGAGCAGCTCGTCGTCGTCCTCCAGGAAGGTGCGCAGGATGGTGGCCAGGATGCTCTCCGAACCCGCCCCGCAGACGATGTTCTCGCGCCGCACCTGGTGGTGCTCGGCCAGCGCGTCGCGCAGCTCCAGCGCGCCTACGTCCGGGTAGCGCGCCAGCTCGGCCAGACTGCGGCGCACGGCCTCCAGCGCCAGCGGACTGGCGCCGCGTGGGTTCTCGTTGGAGGCCAGTTTCACCACGTGTTCCAGCCCCAATTCCTGCTGCACCTCGCGGATGGGCTTGCCGGGTTTATAGGGCATCAGGTCGCGGATGTGGGCGGGGACAAGCGGGCGGGACATGGCGACTCCGGTTTTGCTGGGGGCAAGATGGCATCCGGCGGGCGCTGGCGGTACGGAGGGGGTGGGGAATTCGACACGGGCGCGGGCGATCCACCCGTGAGCCCTGGGCTGTCAGGTCCGCTGGACGAACCGCAGTACGTGCTCTGGCACCGGCCTGGCACTGACCTGGCACCGGCCTGGCACCGACCTGGCACCGGCTTGGCACCGACCTGGCACCGACCTGGCACCGGCTTGGCACTGGCCTGGCACCGGCCTGGCACTGGTCTGGCACGGGCCTGGCACGGGCCTGGCACGGGCCTGGCACCGCTTGATCCCGGCTTGGCCGGGACCCGTGATTTCCACCTTTCTGCTTGCGCCAGAAAGGTGGAGCCAAAGAGGCGCTTTTTCTCAGCGGCCGTAACTAGGCGGCCTCACGGCCGCCGTCAGACAGACGGCCGAGCGGTGTGATTCCTGGTGCCGTGTAGTTGGTTCGCGCTTCGCGCTTCACCCAGGTTCTGGTTCAGCCATGCGGGCTTCACCTCACGCAACCTTCTCGTCATCCCCCGGCTTGACCGGGGGATCCCATCACAAGGCTGTCATTTCGGCCGCGGATGCGCAGCTGTTAATGCTGCTTGACAGTGCTCTGGCACCGGCCTGGCACCGACCGGATCAGGGATGCAGGGGCGGATCCGCCGGCAGCCAACGCCCGAACATGGTTAGATGCAGCATGCGATAGATGTCCGTGTTGTCCGTGTTGGTGGGTAGCCGGTCCGCATGCAGGCCGTGGGCCCGCGCCACCACGCCGCCGCCCAAATCCTCGGCACTGGCCCAGCAAATGCCGAAGCGATGGCGGGTGCCGAAGCGGTCCGGGGCGGAGAGGAAGGGCGCCGTGCCCCGGCCGTCCACGCCGTCCCAAGGCGCTCCGTTGCCGTCCCACGGCTTGAGTTGATCGGACAGGCTGGACTCCGACACCGGCACCACGTCCATGCCGCCCGCCTCGCTGTCCGCCGCGGTGAGCAGCAAGGTGTCCGGGTGACGGTGGATATGCTCCAGCGCCACGCCGATGGCCGCATCCGCCCGGCGCAGGGCCTCCAAGGTGCCGGCCGCGTTGTTGGCGTTGGCGAAGTTGTCCGTGCCCTCTTCTTCCAGCACGACCAGGAAGGGCCGCCCCCGCGCGGTCAGCAGGGCCAGGGCCTTGGCCAACATTTCTGCCACCGTGGGGGCGTCGTCCCGGTAGAGGGGCAGCCCCTTCACCTGCAGGCTTTCCTCGGGTTGGTCGTGGAAGGTGTGGAAGGGGGCGAAAATGCCCAGCACCCGTCGGGTGCTGTCGGGCAGTGCCAGCAGCTCGGCGCGTGTGAACACCACGGAATAGCCCAACTCCCGGGCCAGTGCGATGACATCTAGTCCGTCCTTGCGCACCCCCGGTTCGCCAAAGTGGCCGGTCATGCCCTCGGGCAACAGCAGGGTCTCGCCGCCGGAGAACAGGATGTCCACCCCGCTGCGCACCACCTGCACGGCGATGGTGTCCGTGTCCGTGCGCAGGCGGCTGTTGGCCACGAAGGCCGCCGTGCCGGGCTCCCCGATGTGGCCGCTGTTGATGAGGGCTGTTCCCATGCCCGCGTCCCGCGCCTCCAGCAACACACTTCGATCGCTGCCGGAGAGAGCGGTGAGCGGCCGCGCCGGATGGCTACCGAAAGCCTTGTGGCGGGCCTTGACCCCGAACGCGTGTGCCGTGGCGCCACCGTTGGAACTGGAAACGGCGCTGTTGGCCAGGTGGCCCCGGTACAGGCCCATGCGCTCCAACTGGTCCCAATTCAGCTGGCCGTCCGGTCCCTGATCCAGCAGACGCAGGGCTGCCCAACTGGACAGGCCGCTGCCGTCGGGGTGGATGAAGATGGCGCTGCCGGTGCTGTCGCTGTCCATTGGCTCACCGGCATAAGCCAATGCGGCCATGCCCAGCCAAGCCAATGACCTTAGGATGACTCTCACTTCCAGACGCAGATGGCGGGCCATGGCGGACTCCAGGATTGTGGACGCGGCCCCAGCGCCACGACGGCGGGCAAGGTGCGCCGGGCGTGTGAGGGCACCATGAGTGGCAGGGGACGATGGGCTTTGGTCAGGCGCATGGACCGCTTATGGCCAGATTGCCAAGTCCGGTGGACATTTTGCGGAATGTGCTCTGGCACCGGCCTGGCACCGCTTGATCCCGGCTTGGCCGGGACCCGTGTTTTCCACCTTTCTGCTTGCGCCAGAAAGGTGGAGCCAAAGAGGCGCTTTTTCTCACTCGGCCTGACCGGCCGTCCAGACTCAGCCCGCCTCCCGGCGGGCTTCCGCTGGCGGCAGATTGGCCTTCCTGCAACCGTGTAGCTGGTTCGCGCTTTGCGCTTCACCCAGGTTCTGGTTCAGCCCTGCGGGCTTCACCTCACGCAACCTTCTCGTCATCCCCCGGCTTGACCGGGGGATCCCATC